>NZ_JBIVMX010000011.1:0-120461 GCF_044753305.1 Pseudomonas sp. NPDC088429
GCGTCCCAAGGTAGAAGCGGGCGTCAAGCTGCGCGGCGCCGAGAAGGTTGCACGCATCCCGGTAAAGATCATTCCGACCACCGAACTGCCGAAGAAACCTGACTGGATTCGTGTGCGCATCCCGGTTTCGCCGGAAGTCGACCGGATCAAGAGCCTGTTGCGCAAACATAAGCTGCACAGTGTTTGCGAAGAAGCGTCCTGCCCGAACCTCGGCGAGTGCTTCTCCGGCGGCACCGCGACCTTCATGATCATGGGCGACATCTGCACCCGTCGCTGCCCGTTCTGCGACGTCGGCCACGGTCGTCCGAAGCCACTGGACGTCAACGAGCCGGAAAGCCTGGCCATCGCCATCGCCGACCTCAAGCTCAAGTACGTGGTGATCACCTCGGTTGACCGCGACGACCTGCGTGACGGCGGTGCCCAGCACTTTGCCGACTGCATCCGCGAAATCCGCAAGCTGTCGCCGAACGTGCAACTCGAGACTCTGGTTCCGGATTATCGTGGCCGCATGGACGTCGCGCTGGAAATCACCGCCGCCGAGCCGCCGGATGTGTTCAACCACAACCTGGAAACCGTGCCGCGCCTGTACAAGGCTGCGCGTCCGGGTTCGGATTACCAGTGGTCGCTGACCCTGCTGCAACGCTTCAAGCAGATGCTGCCGCACATCCCGACCAAATCCGGCCTGATGCTGGGTCTGGGCGAGACCGACGAAGAAGTCATCGAAGTCATGAAGCGCATGCGCGAACACGACATCGACATGCTGACCCTCGGTCAGTACCTGCAGCCGTCGCGCAGCCACTTGCCGGTGCAGCGTTTCGTGCACCCGGACACCTTCGCCTGGTTCGCCGAAGAAGGTTACAAGATGGGCTTCAAAAACGTTGCCTCGGGCCCGCTGGTGCGTTCTTCGTATCACGCTGACGAGCAAGCGAAGCTGGTCAAGGCTGAGTTGATGGGTTCCTGATTCAGCACTGAATAAAATGCCCGCCGCGGCTTTAAGTCCGGCGGGCTTTTTTTTGCCTGCTTTCCTGACTACTGTGTGCGCATGACTTCACACTGGGAGCCCCATGGATGACCGTTCGACCGACCCACAGCCTTTTTCCGCATAAACCCGTGCCGGCGCTGCCGTCAGAGGGCGTGATCGGCGTTATCGCGCCTGCGGGGCCCGGTGCGCTGGACACCGACAAGGCGGTGCAGTGGATGCGCGCTCGCGGTTATGCGCTGAAGGTGTTTCCCGGCGTCTATGAAAAGGATGGCTATCTGGCTGGCAGCGATGAGGTGCGGCTTAACGATCTGCACGCAGCGTTCGCAGATGCCGAGATCGATGCAATCATTTGCCTGCGCGGCGGCTACGGCACGCCGCGCCTGCTGGATCGGATCGACTACGACCTGCTCAGCCGAAACGCCAAACCCTTTGTCGGTTACAGCGACATCACCGCGCTGCACCTCGCGATCAGTCGTTACGCCGGGTTTGTGACCTTCCACGGGCCGCTGCTCAACGCTGACCTGCTTGGTGACAAAGAGCCGCCAACGGTGACTTCATTCTTCGCCATGCTGCGCGGTCAGTTGAAAGCGGGGAGTGTGCTCAGCCATCCGGTGGCATATCCGTTGACCACGGTTGAGCCCGGCGTTGCCCATGGGCGTTTGCTCGGTGGCAATCTGGCGATGATCGCGGCGACGTTGGGCACGCCTTACGAAATTGATGTCGAAGGGGTGATCCTGCTGATCGAAGACATCAACGAGCCGCTGTATCGCATCGATCGATTGCTGACGCAGATGCGCCTGGCCGGGAAACTGGCGAGGTTGCGTGGGGTGTTGGTTGGGGATGTCGCGGGGGTGGATGTCGAGGCGTTGAACCGTTTGCTCAAGCAGACGTTCGAGCCGTTACGGATTCCGGTGTTGTCGGGGTGGCGCAGCGGGCATTGTGATCCGAACCTGACATTGCCGATGGGCGCGCTGGTAAGGCTGGATGCCGGGAAGAAGGAATTGATGCTGGAGCAGGATGTAGTGACCCGATAAAGCAAAAGATCGCAGCCTTCGGCAGCTCCTACAGGGAACGCATTCCAATGTAGGAGCTGCCGAAGGCTGCGATCTTTTGATCTTGCTTTACTGGGTACGCAAGCTCTCAAGCAGCTTGTGCGTCGGATACCCATCCGCCGGCCAGCCAAACGACTGCTGCGCACTGCGGATCGCCTTACGCGTGTTAGCGCCGATAATCCCGTCCGCTGTGCCCGCATCAAAGTTGCGCGCGCTCAACAGGTTCTGCAGTTCAATGCGCTCGCTGCGGCTGAGCGGCATGTCGTCTTTCGGCCAGGTGCCGTTGATCAAACCACCGCCACTGAAGCGCTCAGACAACAAACCGACCGCCAACGCATACGACGAAGAATTGTTGTATTTGAGGATCGCGCGGAAGTTATCCAGCACCAGGAACGCCGGGCCACGATAACCGGCCGGCAGCAGCAGGGCGGCGGACAGTTGCTCGGAGCCCGCCGGAGCCTGACCGCCATTCGGCAGAATCACACCCAGTTGGCGCCATTCAGCGACGGTTTTACGCATCACACCGTCAGCCAGTGTGTAGTTGAAACCGCTCGGCAGTTGCACCTCGAAACCCCACGGCTGACCCCGCTGCCAGCCGGAGCTTTGCAGGTAGTGCGCGGTCGAGGCCAGCGCATCGGCCGGGCTGCCCCAGATGTCGCGGCGACCATCACCGTCAAAATCCACGGCGTGCGTGTTGTAGGTAGTCGGAATGAACTGGGTCTGACCCATCGCGCCAGCCCAGGAGCCAAGCATCTTCTCCGGCGTGATATCGCCCTGTTGCAGGATCTGCAGCGCGGCAATCAATTGCGCATGGGCAAAGCCAGGACGGCGACCTTCGTAGGCGAGGGTGGCCAGCGAATTGATCACTGACTTTGTGCCCTGGAACTGGCCGAAGTTACTTTCCATGCCCCACACCGACACCAGCGCCTGACGGTCGACGCCGTAACGCTGTTCGATGCTTTGCAGAATGTCGGCGTACTGATTGATCAGCGCCTGACCTTTGCGTACGCGCAACGGCGAAAGCGCGCCATCGAGGTATTCCCACACTGGGCGGGAGAACTCCGGCTGGCTGCGGTCAGCGCGGATGATGCTCGCGTCGAAGCTGACGTTGGCAAATGCGCGATCAAACAGCTCAGGGCTGATGCCGGCGGCCAAGGCATCCTTACGGAAGCCTGCTTGCCATTCGGCAAAGGTCTGGGTTGGCTGAAGATCGAGAGGGTCGGCGGACGGCACTACCGGCGGGATGATCGCTGGGGCCGTGGCGACAGGGGCAGCTTGAAGAGGTTGCGCATCGGCGGCGGTGGGTTTTTCCGCGCAGGCGACAAGCAGGATGAAGCTGGAGGCAGCGATCAATTGGCGAACGGGCCAACGATGGGAAAGACTTAGGGGCATGCACAGTTCCAGGGGAAACGAGTCAAGTGCAGACCTTAACATGAGCGGGGGGTACTGCGCTTTAAGCAGCCAGAAAGTAAGAAGCCTCCCAGCTGTCAGACTGGAAGGCTTCGCGGCGGTAGCTGCCTTTACCCTTGGTTGGTCGTTCCTGGCGACTGCGGAACAGGGGCTGGGCGACGATGGATTTGGCCTTGTTGGGGCCATGCTTTGCTGGCTTTTTGCTCATGAGGGTTCTCTCATTGGGGTGGGTTTTGCGGGGGAAATAATCTGCCGATGTTGGGCGTCTGTCTATAGGGCAAATGTGGGCGCGCATTGTAGGAAACAAGAGCAAAAGATCGCAGCGTGCCGCAGTTCCTACAAGGATCGGTGTAGGAGCTGCCGAAGGCTGCGATCTTTTGCTCTTATTCAGCAGGCAGTGTCAGACGCTGCCCAGCCATCAACAATGCCAATCGGCTCAGGCTCATCCACGGCGAACCCGCCGCCTGGCCCTTGATCTGCGCATCAATGCGCTGAGCTTCCAGCAGCAACTGCGCCCAGCGTTGCGCCGAGTAGCGTTGCAGGGCTTTGCTCATCAGCGGTTTGCGCTTGTCCCAGACCGGCGGTTTCGCCTGACTGAAACATTTGTCCAGCGGCGTGCCCTGACTGTACTGCAGCGAGATATTGGCCAGCAGGCGCAATTCCCGCGCCAGTGCCCAGAGAATCACCGGCGGCTCGACACCTTCACCGCGCAAGCCTTCGAGCATGCGCAGAGCATGCGCTGGTTCGCCGTTGAGCACCGCATCGGTCAGGCCGAACACGTCAAACCGTGCGCTGTCGGCCACAGCGGCCTGCACGGTTTCAACGGTGATCTGTCCGCCTTCCGCCATCAGCTTGAGCTTTTCGATTTCCTGCGCGGCGGCGAGCAAGTTGCCCTCGACACGCGCGGCAATCAATTCGACCGCGTCCTGACTGGCCGACAAACCGGCCTGCGACAGACGCTGACGAATCCAGCTCGGCAACTGACTGGCATCCACCGGCCAGATCTGAATGAACTGGGTCTGCTGGCCTTCAACCAGCGCCTTGCCCCACTTGGTTTTCTGCGCACTGCCATCGAGCTTGGGCAAGCTGATCAGCAGCACCGTGTCTTCAGCGGGGCGCGAGCAATATTCGATGAACGCGGCAGCGCCTTTGTCACCGGGTTTGCCCGAGGGCAGACGCAGTTCCAGCAGGCGTTTTTCCGCGAACAACGACATGCTGGCGCCGGCCTGCAACAACGTACCCCAATCGAAATTGGCGTCGGCGGCAAAGACCTGGCGTTCGTCAAAACCTTGCTCGCGGGCAGCGCGGCGGATGGTGTCGGCGGCTTCCTGACACAGCAGCGGGTCATCGCCGCTGATGATGTAGACCGGCGCGAGGGCGCCTTGCAGGTGTTTACCGAGTTGGGCGGGAGCGAGCTTCATAAGAAAGGTCGAACGGGGCGCCTGAGCGCCCCGAACATCTTACTGCTGCGGTACTTCGAGCGGCGACTGACGCGGGGTTTCCGCTTCAGCTTTCTGCGCCGCTTCCAGGGCCTGGGCTTCTGCCTTGGCGCGGGCATCGGCGGTCGCCTGCAGTTGATCCAGTTGCGCCGGAGTCAGCTGTTGCAGACGCAGCATCATGCGCTGTACCAGTTCGCGACGGGTTTCGCGACGGGCGTCGTTGGCTTCCTGATCGGAACCGACGAGGTTGTTACCGTCGTGAATGAACACCTTCTGCACTTCAAGCTTGTCGCTCAGCAGGTTCAGGTTGTTGGCGCCGAGAATGTCGTAGCTGAGCACGGTGCTCACCTGATATTCGCCGGTGGTGCCGTTACCCGAGTAGCTGAGGATGCGCTGGTTTTCCTGCTCGTTGGACAGGAACAGCTTGTACGGCGCGCCGGAAACAACCTTCACGCCGCTGGATTCCAGCACTTGGCGCAGTTGCGTCACGGTTTCGCCGTAAGCGTTACGGGCGCTCAGGTCGAGCTCCTTGATCGCCAGTTCGTTGGTGCCGGTGCCGCGCAGCTGGAAACCGCAGGCGCTCAACAGAACGGCGAGGCCCATCACCAGCAGATTGCGTTTGATCATTGTGTTGCTCCCCTTGAAACCAGGTGGGCCGACCGTGCGGCCCGAAAGGTTTTACTTGGCGTCAGGCGAACCTGACGCCCGATCCAATTAGCTGGCGACGATGTTGACCAGTTTCCCCGGCACAACGATCACTTTACGAATAGTCAGACCGTCGACGAAACGCAAAACGTTTTCGTTGCCACGGGCTGCCGCTTCAACTTCTTCACGGGTGGCGCTGGCCGGCATTTCGATCTGGCCGCGCAGCTTGCCGTTGACCTGGATCACCAGGGTCAGGCTGTCCTGCACCAGCGCGCTTTCGTCCACGGCTGGCCAACCGGCGTCGATCACTGCATCGGCGTGACCCAGTTGATTCCACAGTTCGTGGCTGATGTGCGGGGTGATTGGCGCCAGCAACAGCGTTACGGCTTCCAGACCTTCGTGAACCAGAGCGCGATCCTGTTCGGTGCCTTGGGCGGCTTTTTCCAGCACGTTCATCAGCGTCATCACCTGAGCGATGGCGGTGTTGAATTTGTGGTTCTGGCCGACGTCGTGGCTGGCTTGTTTGATGGCCACATGGATCGAACGGCGAACGGCTTTCTGCTCGTCATTCAGGCTGGCGATGTCGAGCTTGCCCGGCAGGCCCTGACCAACGTGGGCTTGCGCCAGACGCCAGACGCGCTTGAGGAAACGGTGCGAACCTTCAACGCCGGAGTCCGACCATTCGGCGCTCATGTCAGGCGGCGAGGCGAACATCATGAACAGACGGCAAGTGTCAGCGCCGAACTGATCGATCATCGACTGAGGGTCGACGCCGTTGTTTTTCGACTTGGCCATTTTCTCGGTGCCACCGATTTCCACCGGCAGACCGTCGGATTTCAGTTTGGCGCTGATGACCTTGGCTTTGCTGTCACGCTCGAGTTCTACGTCCGCCGGGTTGAACCAGGTGTAAGCACCGTTGGCTTCGCGACGATAGTAGGTTTCGGCGATCACCATGCCTTGGGTCAGCAGGTTCTTGAACGGCTCGTTGGAACTCACCAGACCTTCGTCGCGCATCAGCTTGTGGAAGAAGCGCGCGTACAGCAGGTGCAGAATCGCGTGTTCGATACCGCCGATGTACTGATCGACCGGCAGCCAGTGATCCGCTGCGGATTTTTCCACCAGACCGCCTTCAAAGTGCGGCGAGGCGTAACGGGCGTAGTACCACGACGACTCGACGAAGGTGTCCATGGTGTCGGTTTCACGCTTGGCAGGCTGACCGCATTTCGGGCAGCTGCATTCGTAAAACTCAGGCATGCGCGCCAGCGGCGAACCAGCGCCGTCCGGCACCACGTCTTCCGGCAGAACGACAGGCAGTTGATCTTCCGGCACCGGCACGTCACCGCACGCATCGCAGTGGATGATCGGGATCGGGCAGCCCCAGTAGCGCTGACGGCTGATGCCCCAGTCGCGCAGGCGGAACTGAGTACGCGAGGCGCCCAGTTCTTTCTTGATCAGGGCGACTTCCATGGCGTCGAACGCGCCAGCGAAGTCCAGACCGTCGAACTCGCCGGAGTTGATCAGTGTGCCGTGCTCGCCGTAGGCGTCTTGCCACGGCGCAGGGTTGCTGTCGCCAGTGCTGGTACGTACGACCGATTTAACCGGCAGGTTGTACTTGTGGGCGAATTCGAAATCGCGCTCGTCGTGCGCCGGTACCGCCATCACAGCGCCGTCGCCGTAGTGCATCAGCACATAGTTGGCGACCCACACCGGCAGTTTCTCGCCAGTCAGCGGGTGCTCGACGAACAGGCCGGTCGGCAGGCCTTTCTTTTCCTGCGTGGCGACGTCGGCTTCAGCGACGCTGCCGCCCTTGCATTCAGCGATGAACGCTTGCAGCTCAGGGTTGTTTTTCGCGGCCAGGGTGGCCAGCGGGTGCTCGGCAGCCACGGCGACATAGGTCGCGCCCATCAGGGTGTCCGGACGGGTAGTGAAGACTTTGAGGGTGCCGGCTTCGCCGATCGAATCGACGTTGTACGGGAACTGCACTTCCATGCCGCGGGATTTGCCGATCCAGTTGCGCTGCATGGTCTTGACCTGTTCAGGCCAGCCAGTCAGTTCGTCGAGGCTCTCCAGCAGCTCATCCGCGTAGGCGGTGATCTTGAAGTAGTACATCGGGATTTCGCGCTTTTCGATCAGCGCGCCGGAACGCCAGCCACGACCGTCGATCACCTGTTCGTTAGCGAGAACGGTCTGGTCGATCGGATCCCAGTTCACGGTGCCGTTTTTACGGTAGATCACACCTTTTTCGAACAGGCGAGTGAACAGCCATTGTTCCCAACGGTAGTAATCCGGCTTGCAGGTGGTGACTTCGCGCGACCAGTCGACCGCCAGACCCAGGCTGCGCAGCTGGGTTTTCATGTAGGCGATGTTTTCGTAGGTCCACTTGGCCGGGGCTACGTTGTTCTTCATTGCGGCGTTTTCTGCCGGCATGCCGAAAGCGTCCCAACCCATCGGTTGCAGAACGTTCTTGCCTGGCTGTTCACTGACTTCAAAGGACTTTTGCTCGTCCCAGAACGACTGGGCGGCGGCTTCAATTTCACGGGGCTGATATTGTTCGTGCATGGCTACTTTTGTACTGGATAGGGGTGGCCTAATCCTCTTCAACGCAGGTTCCGGGGTTGGCCCGGACGAGCTGGAAGTGGAATTACAGGAAGCGCCGTAGCATACATGACCGCGCTTGGCCTAGGGAAACCCTGATTACAGCTACATGTCCCGCAATACTTGCGTCGGGGCCGTTGGTCGCGGCGTACAGCCGGTTTGTGCAGCGAAGCTAAGCTCTAACTGGGGAGTGAGTCTTATCTTCAATGAGGTGAGGGATGGTGGAGCAACGGCAAAAAAACGTGAATAAACCCGAGTTGTACGAGAGGTTGATCGACCGTCTGGGTATGGCCCTGGACGCAGTAAAAACCGCTGACCGGCTGCGCGACGAGCGCCCCCTGGAACTGGAATTGCGTGGCTTGAGCCCCGCTGAGTTCAAACTGGTCAAGGCCTATCTGGATCGCAGTGAGCGTGAAACGCACGGCTGCCTGTCACAAGCAGTGAAGCAGCTCGATGCAGCACATTCGGCCAAGGTCATCTGGCTCAAGGACAAGGCGCCCGGCAGAGACACCGTCAAAGTACGGGCTATGCAGGCCAAGTAAGCGCATGGCAGGTCAAGAAACGGATCTTTTTCAACGGGATCCCACCTACTGGTTGTAACGCGTTATTAACACTCTTAGGCTTCGGGCATCTTTGGAGATGCCCGATGCCCTTTCGCTATTTCATCAAACAACTTCTATTGCCGCCCGGCATTCTTTTGCTGCTGTTGCTGGCTGCGTGGTGGCTGCGCCGCTCGCGACCGCGATTGGCTGGGTTGTGTTTTGCCATTGGTTTTGGCGGGTTCTGGCTGATGAGCCTGCCGGTGGTAGTGCAATGGGGCGCCAAGGCGCTGGAGCGTGAGCCGCCGCTGGCGCGTGAGGAATGGGCGACGCTGGCGCAACGGGCTGACGCGATTGTGGTGTTGGGCTCCGGACGTGAGCGTGGCGATCTGGCCTGGGGCGAAGACCAGCCGACCGGCGTCGGGCTTGAACGTCAGCGTTATGCGGCGCGCCTGGCCAAGGCCTCGGGCTTGCCGATTTTGACCAGCGGCGGGCTGCACTATGGAACGCCGCCGACCGAGGCGAAGTTGATGGCCGATTCGCTGCGTGATGACTTTGGCGTCACCGTACGTTGGCAGGAAGGGGAAAGCCGTACGACGTGGGAGAACGCAAAACTAAGTGCTGACATTCTATTGCCGCAAGGGATCAAGCGCGTGGTCGTGGTGACGCAGGCGTGGCACATGCCGCGCTCGGTATGGAGTTTTGAACAGGCAGGATTTGAAGTGGTGCCGGCGCCGGTGGGCTTTTTGGGCACTGATAACGCGAGGCCGTTTGGTGGCTGGTTGCCGGAATTCAAATCGATCTGGCAGAGCGGGCAGTTGCTGAATGAAGCGGTGGGGCAGGTGGGGTATTCGCTGTTTTACCGCTGAAGATCAAAAGATCGCAGCCTTCGGCAGCTCCTACAAGGGTTGAATACAAATCCCCTGTAGGAGCTGCCGAAGGCTGCGATCTTTTGCTTTAAAGGGTTTTTGAGATCCGGCTAGCCATCAGTGCCCAGCCAAACAGCAGCAAACACAAAATCATCAGCGGCCACGAGCGGTATTGCAGATACGGCGTCAGGTTGTGCATCGGCACCACTTCGCCGTACAGCACACCCTGTTCAAACTGCGGAATCTGCTCGGTGATCTGCCCGAACGGGTTGATCAAACCGGTCACGCCATTGTTGGTCGCGCGGATCATCCAGCGACCCGCTTCCAGTGCGCGCATCTGCGCCATCTGCAAATGTTGCAGCGGGCCGATCGAGGTGCCGAACCAAGTGTCGTTGCTGATCGTCAGCAGCAAATCACTGCGCGCCGACAGGCCGGCAGCGAAGTCCGGGTACACCACTTCGTAGCAGATAAACGGCGCAATCTGATACCCCTTGGCTTGCAGCAACGCCTGGTCGGCCGGGCCACGGGCGAAGTCAGACATCGGCAAATCAAAGAACGCGATCAACCCACGCAGGACATCCTGCAATGGCACGTACTCGCCGAACGGCACCAGTTTCTGCTTCAGGTAAGTGCCATCACCTTCGCCGACCACGGTGATGCCGTTGAAGAAGCGTTTTTCGTGACGAACCATCTCGCGGATCGGCACGCCGGTAATCAATGCGGATTTACGCTCGGCGGCGAAGTTGCCCATCATGCTCAGGTAGCCTTCGGCAGATTCCTTGAGCACCGGCACGGCGGTTTCCGGCCAGATCAGCAGATCCACCGGTTTCGAGCGGAAACTCAGATCACGGTACAACGCCAACTGTGCGTTGAGCTCGGCCGGATCCCATTTCATGCTTTGCGCGACGTTGCCCTGAATCGCAGCAACGCTCAAAGGCGCGCCCGACGGACTCGTCCAGGCATGACCCTTAAGCGCGAAACCCGCCACCCAAGGTCCGACCAACAGCACCAGACCGGCGACGACAAAAGCTTTGCGGCGGCTTTGCAGCAAACGCGGCGCGTTGTAGATCAGCGCAGCGGTCAGTGCCAGCACGAACCCCACCAGCCACATGCCACCGACCGGCGCGAGCCCCGCTAGCGGGCCGTCGAGCTGGCTGTAACCCGAGTACAACCACGGGAAACCCGTCAGGAACCAGCCACGAAACATTTCCTGACCAACCCACAGCGCAGCAAACGCGAGGGCGTCGGCCAGCGGTGCTTCGTTGCGACGCAACCAGCGCGCCCAAATCCAGGCGGGCAGGGCGAAGAACCAGGCAATCGCGGCGGTAAACAGCAGCATCAGGAACCCGGCCAGCAGCACCGAAGCGCCGCCGAAATGGTGGATGCTGTAGTAGATCCAACTGGTGCCGGCGCCGAACAGGCCGAAACCGAAGCACCAGCCACGGCCCAGCGCCTGACGTGGGCTTAGCTCGCGCAGTCCGGCGTAGAACAAGCCGACTGCGAGCAAGGCCAGCGGCCAGATGTTGAAAGGCGCCAGAGCGAAGGTGGTGATTGCACCGGCCGCCACGGCCAGCAGGTTACCGGGCCAGCCGGGGCGGGTTGTCCAGCGCATTTCAATCCTTAGAGGTATTACCGGGCGATTGGCGTGAGTCGCAGCAAATGAATCCGACGGCTGTCGGCGTTCAGGATGCGGAAACGATAGGCGCCGATTTCAGTGATTTCGTTGCGTTTTGGCAAGTGCCCGAACGCGCTCATCACCAGACCGCCGACAGTGTCGAACTCGTCGTCGGAGAATTCACTGTCGAAGAACTCGTTGAAGTTCTCGATCGGCGTCAGGGCCTTGATCAGGAAATCACCACTTGGCAGCGGCTTGATGTAGCTGTCTTCTTCGACGTCGTGCTCGTCTTCGATGTCGCCGACGATCTGTTCGAGCACGTCTTCGATGGTCACCAGACCGGCCACGCCGCCGTATTCGTCGATGACGATGGCCAGCGCTTCGCTGTCCAGCAGTTTGTTCTGATGTGCATCACGCAGCAGCTCGAGGAGCTCCTGGCGGTTCTTCGGCTCGTGGGCAAAAGCCTGGGTGAGTTTACCCAGCCATGACTTCTGCCCGTTGCTCGATCGATCTTCGCTCATAGCGATTACTCTGAATCCTTTGTTGTAACGATAGGGGATGTTTCGGTTTCGTCGTCCGCGTACGGATCGGGATAGCCCAATTCGGCAAGCAACTCGCGTTCCAGTGCTTCCATTTCTTCGGCTTCGTCGTCATCTATATGGTCGTAACCAAGCAGATGCAAGCAGCCGTGAATGACCAGATGCGCCCAGTGGGCCTTTAGTTCCTTGCCTTGCTCGGCGGCTTCGCGCTCAACCACCGCCACGCAGATCACCAGATCGCCGAGCAACGGGATGTCGAGAAACTCGTCGGGCACGTCAGCGGGGAACGACAGGACGTTGGTCGCGTAATCCTTTTGGCGCCAGGTGTGGTTGAGCTCGCGGCCTTCTTCCTCGTCGACCAGACGAATGGTCATTTCCGAGTCAGCGGTGCGCTGGCGCAGGGCCAGTTCGCACCACAGACGGAATTCGGCTTCACTCGGCGCGTTCGCTTCAGTCGCGATTTGCAGGTCTAGCTCAAGCATTTCGCGAGGCGTCCTTGGGTGCTTCGTCACGGTTTTCGAAGCGCTCGTAGGCTTCGACAATCCGCTGTACCAAAGGATGGCGCACGACGTCTTTCGGCTGGAAGTGCGTGAAGCTGATGCCCGGCACGTCTTTGAGCACTTCGATCACATGGTGCAGACCCGATTTGGTGCCTTTCGGCAGGTCGACCTGGGTAATGTCACCGGTGATCACCGCTGTAGAACCAAAGCCAATCCGCGTGAGGAACATTTTCATCTGTTCAACGGTGGTGTTCTGGCTCTCGTCGAGAATGATGAAGCTGTTGTTCAGCGTGCGACCGCGCATATAGGCCAGCGGTGCAACTTCGATCACCTGGCGTTCGATCAGCTTGGCGACGTATTCGAAACCGAGCATCTCGTAGAGCGCGTCGTAGAGCGGGCGCAAATACGGGTCGATCTTCTGCGACAGATCGCCGGGCAGGAAGCCGAGTTTTTCACCCGCTTCAACCGCCGGACGCACCAGCAGGATGCGGCGGATCTGCTCACGCTCCAGTGCATCGACAGCGCAAGCCACTGCCAGATAGGTCTTGCCGGTACCGGCCGGGCCAATGCCGAAGTTGATGTCGTTACCGAGGATTTCCTTCACGTAGCGCAGCTGATTCAAGCCGCGCGGGCGAATCATGCCTTTCTTGGTGCGCAGGGCAACGGAAGCTTCGGCGGGGGCGTGGTTGTCTAGCTCGACCACGGCCGATTCCTGCAGGAACAGGTGCACCGTATCTGGCGACAGCTCTGAACCTTTGGTTTCCCGGTACAGGCGACGAATCAGATTTTCCGCAGACGTGGTGTGTTTGGGGTCGCCGATCAGCTCGAACTGGTTTCCGCGGTTGCGGATCTCGATCGTCAGGCGCTGTTCGATCAAGCGCAAATGCTCGTCGAATTGCCCGCACAGATTGGCGAAGCGGCGAGCCTCAAAGGGCTCGAGGATAAAACGATGTGGTTCTATGGGTGCGTTCAAGGTCGTATTTAGCCGCCCTGGGGCAATTAAGATGAAATCAAGGATAACGCCAGAGGCTTGGGTGCGAAAGCTCTTAAATATGGATGCTGCTTTCGAACCCATTCTCTGCGGCTGGCGGGGTCTTTTGTGGTGAGGGGATTTATCCCCGATGGGGCGCGAAGCGGCCCTGAAACCATTATCCGAGGTGTATCAGATTCACCCGGATTGCAGGTTTTGGGTCGGCTGCGCCAACCATCGGGGATAAATCCCCTCACCACAGAAGCCCCATCCACAATGCGATGGTGTTACTGAATCAACGAGCCGCGCAGCGAGTGCGGTTGGGCCGCGTCGATGTGCACGTCGGCGAACTGGCCGATCAGGGTTGGATTGTCGCAGCGGAAGTTGACGATACGATTATTCTCGGTACGCCCTTGCAGCTCGCCCGGGTCTTTCTTCGAATAATCGGTCACCAGAATCCGTTGCGTCGAGCCGACCATTTGTCGGCTGATCTCGAAACCTTGCTGATTCAGGCGATGTTGCAGCGCGTTCAAGCGCTCCTTTTTCAACTCTTCCGGCGTCTCGTCAGCCAGATCGGCGGCCGGAGTGCCCGGACGTTGGCTGTAAACGAACGAGTAGGAAAAGTCGAAACCGACGTCGGCAATCAGCTTCATGGTCTGTTCGAAATCTTTCTCGGTCTCGCCGGGGAAACCGACGATGAAGTCCGAGCTGATGCAGATCCCCGGCACCGCCGCACGCAATTTGCGCAGCTTGGATTTGTACTCCAGCGCGGTGTGGTTGCGCTTCATCGCCGCGAGAATCCGGTCGGAGCCCGATTGCACCGGCAAGTGCAGATGCTTCACCAATTCCGGCACGTCGGCGTGGGCCTGAATCAGGCTGTCGGAGAATTCCAGCGGGTGCGAAGTGGTGTAGCGAATGCGGTCGATGCCATCGATGGCCGCAACGACGCGGATCAGCTCGGCAAGATCGGCCAGACGACCATCATGGGTCGTGCCGCGATAACCGTTAACGTTCTGCCCCAGCAGCGTCACTTCACGAACGCCGTTTTCAGCGAGGTGAATCACTTCGGCGATCACGTCATCGAACGGCCGGCTGACTTCTTCGCCGCGGGTGTAAGGCACCACGCAGAACGTGCAGTACTTGCTGCAGCCTTCCATCACCGACACATAGGCGCTCGGGCCATCGATGCGTGGCTCGGGCAAGTGGTCGAATTTTTCGATTTCCGGGAACGAGACGTCGACTTGCGGCAGCTTGGTGATGCGCGCGGCGTCGATCATTTCCGGCAGGCGGTGCAGGGTCTGTGGTCCGAACACCACGTCAACGTACGGCGCGCGATCGCGGATCGCCGCGCCTTCCTGGCTGGCCACGCAACCGCCGACGGCGATCACCATGTCCGGGTTGGCCAGTTTCAGTTCGCGCCAGCGGCCGAGCTGCGAATACACGCGATCTTGCGCGCGCTCGCGGATCGAGCAGGTGTTGAGCAGAATCACGTCGGCGTCTTCCGCGCGCGCGGTGACTTCCAGGGCCTGATGTTCACCCAGCAGATCGACCATGCGCGAGCTGTCGTACTCGTTCATCTGGCAACCGTGGGTTTCGATGTAAAGCTTCTTGGCCATGGATTAGTGTCGTCACGTGATTCAAAGAACCCGGCATTATAGGGAACAAGCCCTCAGGTTCCTACCGCTGTGCGTCCGGAGGCTATGCTATAGTTTGCGCCCTCATTTTTATCCCCGATGTTATCCCCCCGCCATGACCAAACGCGAAGCTCCAATCTATAAGGTGATTTTCCTCAACCAGGGCCAGGTGTTCGAAATGTACGCCAAGCAGATCTATCAAAGTGATCTGTGGGGTTTTCTGGAAGTGGAAGAGTTCGTCTTTGGCGAGCGCACGCAAGTGGTCGTCGATCCGAGCGAAGAAAAGCTCAAGGCGCAGTTCGAAGGCGTGGTACGCAGCTTTGTGCCGATGCATTCGATTGTGCGCATCGACGAAGTGGAACGTCTGGGCACCCCGAAAATCAGCGAAGCCCGCGGCGCGGTCGGCAATGTGATGCCGTTCCCGATGCCGATGCCTGAGAAGTAACAACAGATCCTGGATTGATCGTTCCCACGCTCTGCGTGGGAATGCCGCTTTCGACGCTCTGCGTCGGTGACGCGGAGCGTCACGGGATGAATTCCCACGCAGAGCGTGGGAACTATCGGCGGTCAGGGAAGAGGGGAGAAAGGCGTACGCCCATCGGCGCTCTGCAGTTCCATCAGGTATTTACGGAAAATTTGCCCAAGCACCTGCGTGGCCGTCTCAAGGTCTTCGCGGGACATTTTTTCGGACACTTCGTCAGCCGTATCCAGCGCATCTTCCGCGCCGTTGACCGCAGCCATCTTCAGCACGATATACGCCTGAATGTTGTTGGCCTGCACGCCTTCACCGTGGAAGAACATCGTGCCGAGTTTGAATTGCGCCTGAGCGTGGCCTTGCAACGAGGCTTTTTCGAAGTAGCTCAGGGCTTGATTGAGGTCGCGCGGCGCATTTTTGCCGTCGTAGTAGAACTCACCCAACTCGTATTGCGCTTGCGCATCCCCTTCGTCCGCCGCTTTCTGGCAGGCGGCCAGTGCCTGCGTGACGTCTTGCGGCTGAGTATTGAGGGTGCAACGACCCATCGCCGGGATCAACAACGAGTTGCCGCCTGCTTGTGCATGCGCGAGCAGGGGCTGAAGGAGCAACAGGCAGCCCAAGGCAAGGGTGCGGCCGGTGCGGTTCATGGGAATCGACTTACCTCTGAAGGGCACGCGGACCCATCGAGGGATCCAATAAGCGCGCATTATGAAATAAGCAGGGCCAACCTTACAAAGTCTTTACTCGTTTTTCTGCTGCGCGGGGAATATATCGCCCACTTTAGGGGAGATTTTTAGCAGGAGCATCGGAAAAACAGCGCGGATGTAGGTGAATGCTGACGCTGGCGATAGCCAACGTCAGCGGTACGGCGATTATTTCAGTGCGGCGAAGGCGCGTTCGGCAGCGTCCAGCGTCAGTTGCAACTCGGCTTCGCCGTGAGCGATCGAGGTGAAACCGGCTTCGAAGGCGCTCGGTGCGAGGTACACGCCACCTTCCAGCATCAGGTGGAAGAAGCGACCGAACAGTGCCGCGTCGCTGGCCATCACGTCTTCAAAAGTGACGATGTCGTCGGCGCCGCTGAAGTACAGACCGAACATGCCGCCCGCCTGGGTGGTCACGAACGGAATACCCGCAGCATCGGCGCGTTGTTGCAGACCATCGAGCAGGCGCGTGGTGTAGTCGGTCAGCTCGGCGTGGAAACCCGGACGGCTGATCAAACGCAACGTGGTCAAACCGGCGGCCATGGCCAGCGGGTTACCCGACAGCGTGCCGGCCTGATACACCGGGCCCAGCGGCGCGATGCGTTCCATGATTTCGCGCTTGCCGCCGAAGCAACCGACCGGCATGCCGCCACCGATGATCTTGCCGAAAGTAGTCAGGTCAGGGTTTACGCCGTAGTAAGCCTGAGCACCGCCGAGGGCAACGCGGAAACCGGTCATCACTTCGTCGAAAATCAGCACCACGCCATGTTTGTCGCACAGCGAACGCAGGCCTTCGAGGAAGCCCGGCGCTGGCGGCACGCAGTTCATGTTGCCGGCTACCGGCTCAACGATGATGCATGCCACTTCGTCGCCCACTTCCGCCAACATCTTTTCAACCGCGTCGATGTCGTTGAACGGCAGGGTCAGGGTGTGTTTGGCGAACGCCGCCGGCACGCCGGCCGAGCTCGGTACGCCTTGGGTCAGCGCGCCGGAACCGGCCTTGACCAGCAGACTGTCGGAGTGGCCGTGGTAGCAGCCTTCGAACTTGATGATGCTGTCGCGGCCGGTGTAACCACGGGCCAGACGGATTGCGCTCATGGTCGCTTCGGTGCCGGAGCTGACCATGCGCACCATGTCCATCGATGGCACCAGCGAGCAGACCAGGTCGGCCATCTCGGTTTCCATCGCGGTCGGCGCGCCGTACGACAAGCCGTGTTGCAGCTGATTGCGCACCGCGTCGAGCACGTCCGGGTGGCTGTGGCCGAGGATCATCGGGCCCCACGAACCGACGTAATCGACATAACGCTTGTCGTCTTCGTCAGTGACGTAAGCGCCTTCAGCGTGTTTGAAGAACAGCGGGGTGCCGCCCACGCTCTTGAATGCGCGGACTGGCGAGTTCACGCCACCGGGAATGTGTTTCTGAGCGTTGGCAAACAGGGTTTCGGAACGAGACATGATCGGGCTCTCAATCTTCAGGATTTGAACAATTCGTTGAACGCGCGGGCGCGGCGGGTCACTTCGGCGGCGCTCTCGGCACCGAACAAACCGTGAACCACGGCGAGCAGGTCGACGCCGTGGGCTACCAGCGGCGCAGCGTTGTCGAGGCTGATGCCGCCAATCGCGCAGATCGGCAGGTGCAGCGTGCGTTTGGCATCGTCGAGCAGATCGAGGCTGCAGGTCGGCGCGCCAGGCTTGGTGTTGGAATTGAAGAAGCGGCCGAAGGCGACGTAACTGGCGCCTTCTTTGGCGGCTTGTTCAGCCAGCGCGATTTGCGCGTGGCAGGTCGAACCGATGATCGCTTTCGAACCGAGCAGGGCGCGGGTCGGCGACAGCGGGCCGTCGGTCTGGCCGAGGTGCACGCCGACGTTGAGGCGCGCGGCGAGTTCGGCGTCATCGTTGATGATCAGTTGCGTCTTGTAGCGCTCGCACAGATCGCGCAACGCTTCGGCCTCGCGCAGACGGCGGGCCTCGTCGTTGCTCTTGTCGCGGTATTGCAGCAGGGTGACGCCGCCTTCCAGCGCCGCCTCCACATAAGAGAGAAACTTGCCGGCCAGCAATTCGCTGTCGGTAATGGCATACAGGCCACGTAGTTTCATCGGGCAGACCTCACGACGTTACGAGCAGAAATCCAGCGGCAGGCGACGCGGGACGAACTGGCCTTTGCCCAGTTGTTCGGCATCGCGCAGGGTGCGCCAGGTGTAATCCAAAGCACTGCGCACGGCGCTGGCCAGGTGTTCGCCCTGAGCCAATCGACCGGCCAAAGCACTGGCCAGTGTGCAACCGGAACCGTGATAGCTGCCCGGCAGGCGCTGGCAGATAAAGGTTTCACGCAGGCCGTCGCGGCTGTACACGCGGTTGTGGATTTCAGTTTCGTCGCCATGGCCGCCGGTGATCAGCAGGTTTTTGACGAACGGCAGGAGTTTTTCAGCGCACTCATCCGCGGTGCCTTCGGGCAGTTCGGCGAGGATGCGCGCTTCAGGAAGGTTAGGCGTGGCAATGATCGACAGCGGCAGCAGACGCTCGCGCATCGCATAGCCGACCTCGTCCTTGCCCAGGCGTCCGCCGCCACCGGCGCGCAGCACCGGGTCGCAGACCACCGGCAAGTGCGGGTGCGCCGAGAGCAGTTCGACAACGGTGTCGACCATTTCCAGTGAACCGAGCATGCCCAGTTTGACCGCAGCGACTTCGGAGTCGTTGAGCACGGCATTGGCTTGAGCCAGTACCCACTCACGGTCGAGGACGCGGAAGTCAGTGACGTTGACGGTGTCTTGCACGGTCAGGGCGGTGACGGCCGGAGCCGCATGGCAACCCTGCGCGAGCAGGGCTTCGATATCTGCCTGCAAGCCGGCGCCACCACTTGGGTCGTGGCCGGAGAGACAGAGGACAACGGGGCGGGAGCTGTAGATATTCATGGTGCGCGAGCTTACCACCAAAGCTGATTTACGGGTGTGGCTGGCGGAGCAAGATCAAAAGATCGCAGCCTTCGGCAGCTCCTACAGGAAATCCAGATCAATGTAGGAGCTGCCGCAGGCTGCGATCTTTTGATCTACCTGACCAACCCAACAGCTCTAGTCCGCTGCTTTGCTCTGAAACGACCGTTCTAGAGCCTTTGTAGGAAAAATTTCGATGGTGCTCAATGGCCAGCAGCGGCTATGCTAGTCTGGATCCAAACCAATAACAGGTAATACCGGTTTTACGTCTACTCAAGGAATGGGGGGGCTTCCTGACATAACCGGACGAGCCACGCTGGGGCTTCAATGCGCTATTTGCTGATGTTGCTGTTTTGCTTGCCCCTCATGGCGAGCGCCGTCGAATTCGACGAATTCACCCAGAACCTGCCTTTGGGCCGGTCGCTGCAAGTGTTCGAAGACCCGAGCGGTCAGGCGAGCATTGCCGACGTCCGCGCGCAGGCCGCTGCCGGCAATTTCAAAGCCCACGATAAAGCCACGCTCAACGCCGGTTACTCGCGCTCGGCGTTCTGGCTGAAAATCGATCTGCATTACCGCCCGAGCAACCCCGCCGCCCAGCGCACCTGGTTGCTAGAGCTGGCTTATCCGCCGCTCGACCATCTTGATCTGTACTTGCCCGACGCCAATGGCGACTATCAGCTGATCCGTCAGACCGGCGACGCCTTGCCGTTTGCCAGCCGTGAAATCCGCCAGAACAACTACCTGTTCGATCTCGCCTTCGAACCCGACCAACAACAAACCGTATACCTGCGACTGGCCAGCCAAGGCTCGATCCAGGCGCCGGTGACGTTGTGGTCGAGCACCGCGTATCTTGAAGACCAACCCGTGCGCCTGTATGTGCTCGGTATCATCTATGGCGTGCTGCTGGGGATGGTGGTTTACAACCTGTTCATCTACCTCAGCGTGCGCGACACCAGCTATCTCTATTACATCTTCTATATTGCCTCGTTTGGCCTCTATCAACTGTCGGTCAATGGCGCGGCGGTCGAGTACTTCTGGCCGAACAATCCGTGGTGGGCCAACGCCGCGACACCGTTCTTCATCGGTTGCGCCGGCCTGTTCGGCAGCCAGTTCGCGCGCAGTTTCCTGCAAACCAAAACCCATAGCCGTGGACTCGATCGCGTCTTGATCGGCCTGATCGCGTTCGGTGCGCTGGTCATCGGACTGTCCTTGATGACCAGTTACGCCCTGGCCCTGCGCCTGGCGACGACGCTGGCACTGACCTTCACCGTGGTGATTTTTGCCGCAGGGATTCTGGCCTGGTGGCGCGGTTTGCGGGTGGCGCGTTATTTCATCATTGCCTGGTCGGCGTTTTTGCTCGGCGGTATCGTCAACACGCTGATGGTGCTGGGCCTTCTGCCAAACGTGTTCCTGACCATGTACGCCAGCCAGATCGGTTCGGCCATCGAAGTGGCGCTGCTGTCGCTGGCGCTGGCCGACCGCATCAACGCGATGCGCGAGCAACAGGCGCAGACCCTGTACGACGCCGGGCAGAAACTCGAAGTGCTCAACCAGCAACTGGCCCACAGCAACAAGCTCAAAGATGAATTTCTGGCGACCCTGACCCACGAACTGCGCACACCGATGAACGGGGTGATCGGTTCGCTGGAATTGATGCAGACCGTCGAGATGGATCCGGAGCTGGAGCAATATCAGCAAACCGCCGCCGGCTCCGCGCGAGACATGATGCGCATGGTCAACGGCATCCTCACCCTCACCGAATTGCAGGCCGGCAAGCTCAAGGCCTCGCCGGGCAGTTTCAGTTTGCGTGGCGTGGTCGAATCGTTGCGCGCGCAGTTCGACGGCAACGCGGCGAGCAAGTCGCTGGACTTCAAGGTCGACGTGCTGCCAACCCTGCCTGATCGTCTGCACGGCGACAGCGCCAAACTCGCGCAGTGCCTGGAATGCCTGCTGGATAACGCGATCAAGTTCACCCGCGTGGGCGGGCTGGCGCTGCGGGTTACCGGCAAACCGTCGACGGGCAATCGTCTGGCGCTGTCGTTCGCGGTGATCGACACCGGCATCGGTTTCACCGATCTGGGCGAGGCGACGATGTATCAGCGTTTCTTCCAGCTCGACGGTTCGATGACTCGCGAATACGGTGGCCTCGGCGTCGGTCTGGCGATCTGCCGACAACTGGTGGAACTGCTCGGCGGCAAACTCACGCACCGTTCCGAACCTGGCAGCGGCAGCCGTTTTCAGCTGGATGTCGAGTTTGAATTGCCGGTGGTTGAGCCTGCGCCGAATTCTGCGCCTGGCGGTGATTGCATTCGCGCGCCGCAGGACTGCACGGTGTTGCTCGTGGATGACAACAGCGTCAATCAACTGGTGATGCGCGGCATGCTGCTCAAGCTCGGTTTCCGCGTGCGCACCGCCGACAGCGGCGCGACGGCGCTGGACTGCCTGCGGCGAGAAACCTTCGACGCGGTGCTGATCGATTGTCAGTTGCCCAGCCACGAAGGCGCGTCATTGTGCTGCCAGATTCACGCGCTTCCGGGTTGTGCGAACTTGCCGGTGTTCATGCTCGCATTGGGTGCCGATCGAGAGGTCTGTGCCACGGGCGTCGCGGTCGATTACCTGAACAAACCAGTGAAATTCGAGGATTTGCAGTCGGCGCTGGAGCGTCGGGTGTTGTCCTGCTGATAGGGTAAAAGCGCCGCGAATTCGGCGCCTATGACACTTTGATCGACAGGGAGCCGGTGCTTAACTGAGCTTTCTGGAGAGCCAAGGAGCCCGTCATGAACCTGCATCAGTTCGCCGAAACCCACGAAGTCACCAACCAGCCGCCGTCGCTGGACGGCACCAACCTGTACCGCATCGACCTGCCGTTGCAGGAGTGGTCGCGCAGGTTCGGCGCCGGTTGGGCCGAGTCGCGGATCGATGCTTACGGCGCGCTGGCCGGCGGGCCGTTGATGGAAGCCGGGTTCCTCGCTAACCAAAACAAACCCATATTTGTCAGCCACGATCGCTACGGCCATCGCATCGATCTGGTGGAATTTCATCCGGCTTATCACGAGCTGATGCGCACGGCGATCGAGCGTGGTTTGCACTCGATGCCGTGGACGCATCCGCAGGACGGCGCCCACGTCGCCCGCGCCGCGATGAGTTACCTGCACAGCCAGGCCGAGGCCGGCAGCGGTTGCCCGCTGACCATGACTTTTGCCAGCGTGCCGGCCCTGCGTCTGCAACCGAATCTCGCCGAGCAATGGCTGCCAAAAGTCCTCGCCACGGAATACGACCCACGCAACGTCGGCATGGCGCACAAGGCTGGCGTGACCATCGGCATGGCCATGACTGAGAAACAGGGCGGCACCGACGTGCGCGCCAACACCACCAAGGCTTATCCGGTCGGCGCCAGCGGCCCGGGCGAGGCGTATGAGTTGGTCGGACACAAATGGTTTTGCTCGGCACCGATGTGCGATGCATTCCTCACGCTGGCGCAGACCGACCAGGGTTTGAGCTGCTTCCTGCTGCCGCGCCATCGCCCGGACGACACGCGTAATCAGTTCTACATTCAGCGCCTGAAAAACAAACTCGGCAACCAGTCCAACGCCTCCAGCGAAGTGGAATTCCGTGGCGCGCTGGCGTGGATGGTCGGCGAAGAAGGACGCGGCGTACCGACCATTATCGAGATGGTCGCGATGACCCGTTTTGATTGCATGGTCGGTTCCAGCTCGCTGATGCGCCAGGCGCTGACCCAGGCCAGCCATCACTGCGCGCACCGCAAGGTCGGCGGCAAACTGCTCAGCGAGCAGCCATTGATGCAAAACGTGCTGGCCGATCTGGCCCTGGAAAGCGAAGCCGCGCTGGCCCTGAGCTTGCGCATGGGCAAGGCGTTGGATCATCTGGACGATCGCCACGAAGCGCAATTTGCACGGCTGGTGACAGCGGTGGGCAAGTATTGGATCTGCAAACGCGCGCCGGGAATGATCAACGAAGCGGCGGAATGCATGGGCGGCGCCGGGTATGTTGAAGAGAGCATCCTGCCGCGTTTGTATCGCGAGGCGCCGGTGAACTCGACGTGGGAAGGTTCGGGGAATGTGCAGTGTCTGGATGTGCTGCGCGCGTTGTCGAAAGAACCGGGCGTGCTGGATGTGTTGTTCAGCGAACTCGGAAATGGCCACGGCGACAAACGCTTGGCCGCGCATATTCAACAGTTGCAGGCGCAGTTCAAGGATACGAGCGACATTCAGTATCGGGCGCGGCAACTGACCGAAGACATCGCGCTCGGTTTGCAGGCCAAGCTATTGCTGGAGGCCGGGAACTCAGCCGTCAGCGATGCCTTCATCGCCAGCCGGCTGAGCGGTGGTGGCCGCGCCTACGGCGCCTTGCCACGCGGCCTCGACATCGAGTCCCTCGTCGCCCGCTCAACCCCACAAATCCTCTGACCCCCCACAAATCCCCTGTAGGAGCTGCCGAAGGCTGCGATCTTTTGATCTTATAAACAGCAAGATCAAAAGATCGCAGCCTTCGGCAGCTCCTACAAGGATTGGGGTGGCCCATATATTGTGCGGTTGCCAACATGCCACTGTTCCCGTGACGCCACGATGCAGGCAAGATGAAGCTCTGCAAGTCAGAACACAGGAAGCTGATCGTGACCGAAGCGTTTATTGTTGTTCAAACCGCCGAACAAGCCGTGGATCGTCTCGCCGAGCTGCATGAGCGGGCCACCACTGCGCTGAACTCGGCGCTCAAGCGTTACCTGAAAGATCGCGTCGAACCCGACGCTGCGCAGCGTGCTCTGTTTCGTTATCCCGAACTGCGTCTGACCTACCATTGCCAGGGCGAAGTCCCGCAGACCACCCGCGCGTACGCCAAGGTGCAACTGCCGGGTACTTACAGCGTCACCGTCACCCACCCGGCGGCGTTTCGCAAATACCTGCTCGAACAACTGGTGCCGTTGATGCACGACTTCACGGTGACCGTGGAAGTCGGCGTCAGCCAGCAAAACATTCCGTATCCGTACGTGGTCGAGCAGGGCGATGAACTCGCCGGTTCCGGCGTTACCGCTGCCGTGCTGGCGCGGGTGTTCCCGAGTACCGACCTGTCCGCCGCCACCGATGGCATCGCCGACGGTCTCTACGATTGGGAAAACACCGATCCACTGCCGCTGGCGCTGTTCGATGCGGCGCGCGTGGATTTCTCCCTGCGTCGCCTGGTGCATTACACCGGCAGCGACTGGCGCCATGTGCAACCGTGGATTCTGCTGACCAACTACCACCGTTACGTCGATCAGTTCATCGTCCATGGTCTGGAGCAATTGCGCAGCGATCCGCGTTTCGTGCGCATAGTCTTGCCGGGCAACGTGATCATCGAAAAGAGCATGGATCACGGCGAAGCCTCGGCAATCGCGGCGGGTGTGGTTTGGCACCGTTATCAGATGCCGGCGTATCACCTGATCGCCAACGATGGCCACGGCGTGACGCTGGTGAACATTGGCGTCGGCCCGTCCAACGCCAAGAACATCACCGACCACTTGGCTGTGCTGCGTCCGCACTGCTGGCTGATGATCGGTCACTGCGGCGGGCTGCGTCAGTCGCAGACCATTGGCGACTACGTGCTGGCCCACGCTTATATGCGTCGCGATGGCATTCTCGACCGCGTCGTACCGCCGAATATTCCGATCCCGGCGCTGGCCGAAGTGCAAATGGCGCTGCAACAGGCAGCGGCGAATGTCACTGGCGAGAAGGGCGACGACCTGAAAAAACGCCTTCGTACCGGCACCGTGCTGACTTACGACGACCGTAACTGGGAATTGCGTTGGGCGCAGGAACGACCGTTGATCAACCTGTCCCGCGCCGTCGCGGTGGACATGGAAAGCGGCACGATTGCCGCGCAGGGCTACCGCTTGCGGGTGCCGTACGGCACGTTGTTGTGTGTTTCGGACAAACCGCTGCACAGTGAAATCAAACTGCCGGGTTCGGCCAACGCATTTTACGAGCGCGCGGTCAGCCAGCACTTGAAGATCGGCATCGAAGCGGTCGATCTGCTGCGCACCGAACTCAACTCGCTGCACTCGCGCAAACTGCGCAGCTTCGACGAACCGCCGTTCCGTTAACGGTTAGTCGTGGTCATTTGGCGGTCGGGGCACTAGCATTGTCAGCCCTGATCGCTAAATGTTTGCTCTCTCTATGTCTCGTCCCCCGCGTCCACCTTCCCGCCGCCCTGGCGCGAAGCCTCAGTCGTCTTCGCCGCGCCGTGTTGCCAAGGCGCCACCGGCCGAGCCGAAACTGATCCTGTTCAACAAGCCGTTCGATGTGCTGACGCAATTCAGCGACGGCGAAGGGCGGGCGACGCTCAAGGATTACATTGATGTGCCCGGCATCTACCCGGCCGGACGTCTGGATCGCGACAGCGAAGGTCTGTTGTTGCTGACCAATGATGGACAGTTGCAGGCGCGCATCGCTGATCCGAAGCACAAACTGGCGAAGACTTATTGGGTGCAGGTCGAAGGCGTGCCGAGCGCCGAGCAGTTGCAGCGTCTGCGTGACGGCGTTGAGTTGAACGACGGCATGACCTTGCCCGCTGAAGCGCGGCAGCTGGACGAGCCTGAGCTGTGGCCGCGCAACCCGCCGGTGCGTTTTCGCGCGTCCATACCGACGTCGTGGCTGGAGTTGGTGATTCGGGAAGGGCGCAATCGACAAGTGCGCCGCATGACCGCGGCGGTCGGGTTGCCGACGTTGCGGCTGGTGCGGGTGAAGATTGGTGACTGGACGATCGAAGGGCTCGATCAGGGCCAGTGGAAGGAAGTGCCGGCGCGCTTATAGAGCGCCGGATTCGATCAGGCCGATCACCACACTTTTGATGATGAATGCGGCCACGCCCAGGCCCAGCACGAAGAACAAAATGAACGAACCAAAGCGCCCGGCCTTGGACTTCTTCGCCAGATCCCAGACGATAAAACCCATGAAAATGATCAGGATGCTGACCAGACCGGTCATCATCCACTCTTCAAATACGGCTGGATCCATTGGGGTTCTCCGGCATGGGCGCGGCTAAAAGGGCGCGGCGAGTATACGCCAAGGGCGGATGGCGGGGCATTGACCTGCGTCGGTGTGCCGCAGTCATTGGTCTGCAACACCAATCCTGCCAGTGCTGCGCACTGGAACGGGGATAAATCCCCTCGCCGCAAAAGCGATCTGTAGGAGCTGCCGAAGGCTGCGATCTTTTGATCTGGATTTTAAAAGATCAAAAGATCGCAGCCTCGTTTCACTCGTCAGCTCCTACAGGGGGCGGTATCAATTGCGCAGGTGGGTCAACGGCAGTTCGGTGCTGTTGAGCACCTGATTCAGCACAAAACTCGAGCGCACGCTGGTCACGCCTTCAATGCGTGTGAGGTGCCCCAGCAACAACTTCTGATAGTGATCCATATCCGGCACCACCACTTTCAACTGGTAATCCGCATCCACACCGGTCACCAGGCTGCACTCCAACACCTGCGGCAATGTGCGAATCGCCGCTTCGAAATTCTCGAAGCGCTCCGGCGTATGCCGATCCATGCCGATCAGCACATAGGCAGTCAAACTCAGCCCAAGCATCTTGCGATCGAGCAAAGCGACCTGGCGCGAGATATAGCCGTCGTCTTCCAGTTGCTTGACCCGGCGCGAGCAAGGCGAGGGTGACAGACCGATGCGCTCGGCCAACTCCTGGTTGGAGATGCGGGCGTCGCGCTGCAATTCCGCCAAAATGCTCAGGTCGTAACGGTCGAGTTTGCTCATCAATCTGTCCTTGGTTGTAACTATTGCGGCGGATTATCTATCCAGGGTTAAAAATTGCGCAAGTGGTGTTTATTTCAGCAATCTTCGCAATCCTCTGTCGCAGCCTCAGGCCTATTCTTATTACCAGAATCACTGCTCGGTAACACAGTCCACGCGGCCCGCCCTATAAGGCCTGCCGCGGCCGCCACCCCCACCGGGGTTGTGCCGGCCCCCGAGCTGCACACTGTCCAGAAGACGGCGTGAGGTGAGCCGACGTCATAAGCGTCGAGCCAGGACGAAGTTCTCTAAAGGGAGGCCGACGGGTCTCCCTTTTTTCTTGCCTGCGATTTCATCTTGCGGCGCTCAATAAATAAGTTGCGCGACTGATAACCTGTTGCAGAACCGGATGTTCCCGACCCGGTCTTAGTTACAGGCCGCCCTTAATTACAGGCCTCAGTGAGGAAAAGCATGAAGTCGCGCATCTGGCGTCTGGCCGGTGTTGGTGTGTTGTGTGTGAGTGTCAGTGTGCAAGCGCTGGCCGATGATCCGGAAAGCCGCAGCCCGAATGGCGGGCAGCACGGGCAGGGGCATCAAGGCAATAACCAAGGGCATGGCGGCGAGAATCAGCCGCGTCCACAGAATAATCCACAGCAAAACCAGCCGCGTCCGCAAAACCAGCCGCCGCAGAATCAACCGCGCCCGCAGAACAACGAAGTCATTCGTGGCGACAACAGCCGCCAGTTCGAACACAACGGCCAGCCGCACAATAACAATGGTCAATGGCAAAACCATGACCAGAACCGGCCGGGCTACAACCCCAACCCGGTGCGCCAGCCACCACCGCCGCCGCAAATGCCGGCCAACAGTTTGCCGATCCAGTCGCGGCCCGACACCGTGCGCCAGACTCAGGAACCGCGTCAGGGTTACTACCGCGACGAGCGTCCGCAAAATGGTTACAACAATAACAACCAACATTGGCAGACCAACAACCGGCCCAATGACTACCGGCCCAACGACAATCGCTGGCCGGGACGTCCCGACGGACATGGCAACGGTTGGGGGCCGGGCCCGCAATATCGGCCGGGGCATGTGATCGACCGTTTCCCGGATCGTGACTATCGCGTGCCGTATCGCGGACAGGATTACTTCTATTCCGGTGGCTACTGGTATCGCCCGCAAGGCCCGCGCTACATCGTCGTGCAGCCGCCGCGCGGGATCCGCATTCAGTACTTGCCGGACTATTCGCGAGAAGTGTGGATCGGTGGTTCGCTGCTGTTTCTCGCCGCCGGTTCCTATTACGCCTATCAGGAAGCGACGCAGGATTACGTGGTGGTCGAGCCGCCGGTGCAGCAACAGCCGCAACCACAGCCGCAATCTCAGGGCTATGACGTCGAGGCCTATCCGGCCAACGGTCAGTCGCCGGAGCAAGTGCAGCAGGACGGTTATCAGTGCTATCAGTACGCGGTGCAGCAAAGCGGTTTCGACCCGCGCACCGCGACCTATCAACCGGCGCCCGAAGTGGTTCAGGCGTACCGTCAGGCTCAGGGCAATTGCCTGAGCAGTCGCGGTTATCAGGTCAGTTACTGAGCCCTAGCGGCCTGCACCACTTCTTGCGGATCGGCGTGCACCAGCACTTCGGCGCGCGGGTAGGCTTGGTGGATGGCATCGGCGGCTTGATCGCTGATGCCGTGCGCCACTGACAGGGTCAACTCTCCCGGCAATTCCAGGTGCAACTGCACGAACCAGTGGTTGCCGGAGATCCGCGTGCGCAAGTCATGCGCGCCCAACACGCCGGGCACGCTGCACGCGAGTTCGAGCATGTGCTGACTGACGTCCGTCGGCAGCTCTTCATCCATCAACACCGAAAAACTTTCCCGGGCGATCTGGATCGCGCTCCACAGAATGTACGCAGCAATCCCCAGACCGAACCACGCATCCAGTTGATCAAAACCAAACCCGGCCAAAATCAGCGCAATCAGAATGCTGCCGTTGAGCAACATGTCCGAGCGATAGTGCAGCGAATCCGCGCGCACGGCATTAGAGCCAGTCTGCTTGATCACCCGATGCTGCAACACCAGCAGCGCCGCCGTCAGCAGCAGCGAAAAAACAATCACGCCGATGCTCAGCCATGGCGCGCCAAGCGGCTGCGGATCGTGCAGTCGTTCGTACGCCTGAAACGCGATCAACACCGCACTGCCACCGATGAACAGCGCCTGCGCCATGCCCGCCAGCGACTCTGCCTTGCCGTGGCCATAACGGTGATCGTCATCCGCCGGACGCAACGCGTAATGCACCGCCAGCAGATTGAGCATCGAAGTGATGCCATCCAGCGCCGAGTCGGTGAGCCCGGCGAGCATGGCCACCGAACCGCTCAGCCACCAGGCGATGGCTTTGGCGATGATCAGCGTGCAGGCGACCGCCACCGAGGCGCGGGTCGCCAGCCTTAGCAGGCGAGCGTGTTCGGGGCTGGAGGTCATTGCGTTTCCTTATTAAGCGGCAGGTTGCAGGCCGAACATTGCCAGTTGCTGCGTGCTGCCCTTGTGTTGAATCAGGCGCGGGTCATCCAGAGGGAAGTCACGTCCCAACTCGCTTTCGAGAATAGCCTGCAACTTGTGATTATCGACCTGACCGTCCGGGCCGATGGCTTGTTTGAGTTTGGCCGGATCGATCTGCGCGGTGTGGCCCGGTTCGAAATAAATCGCGCCAGTGGCGAAGTCGACGGCAAACGCGATCAGGCCCGGGATGATGTAGAACAGCAGGCCCACGGCATCGAGCACGGCGATCGCCGGGTCGACTTTGCCGTCAATCTGACCGCGACGATCCGGATAGAAAATCGAACCGCACGCCGTGATTTGCGTGAGCAGGGTGGCGACCAGTACACCGCCGATCAGGCGAAAAGGTAAGCGCATGGGAAATCTCCTGATTGATCTAAGAACGAAGAGTCGTCGAGTGAAGTTAAGACCCTGACGAACGCCTTGCAGTTCGCCGTTATACTCGGCCTGGCAGGGCGTGCCCACAGTAAATTGCGGCCTCGTCTCACCCCTACCGAAATACGTTGAGGATTGAAGTTGTTTTCTCCAGATCGACACCGCGTGAAGGCTAATGAATCCTATCGGGGTTCGGCCCTCCGGGCTAAAGCTGTGAGCGCGCCATGCTGCGTTGCGGGACTTGGCAAGGAAACGACCCTTACCTGCGTCCCGCGCCTTGCCTTGCACGCTCACAGCTTTAACGCGACTCGCAATTTACTGTGGGCACGCCCTGGGGAGCCAGCATGAATTCTTTGCCGATCGATGAAGTTTTACCCGCCCTGCGTGAAGCCTTGGCGACTCGCCATGAAGCCGTGCTCGAAGCACCGCCCGGCGCCGGTAAAACCACCCGCGTGCCGTTGGCCTTGCTCAATGAAGAGTGGCTGGCCGGGCAGACCATTCTGATGCTCGAACCGCGCCGCCTCGCCGCGCGTGCCGCCGCAGAACGGCTGGCCAGCGAGTTGGGCGAGAAGGTCGGTGAAACCGTCGGTTATCGCATTCGCCTCGACAGCAAGGTCGGCCCCAACACACGCATCGAAGTGGTCACCGAAGGCATTCTCACCCGGCGTTTGCAGGATGATCCGGCGCTCGAAGGCGTCGGCCTGCTGATCTTCGACGAATTCCACGAACGCAGTCTTGATGCCGATCTGGCGCTGGCCCTGAGTCTGAACGGTCGCGAGCTGTTTCGAGCTGAACAGCCGCTGAAGATTCTGCTGATGTCGGCCACCCTCGAAGGCGAGCGCCTGGCCGGGTTGCTCGATGACGCGCCGATCCTGCGCAGCGAAGGCCGCATGTACCCGGTGACGATGCGCTGGGGCCGGCCGTTTCAGCCTGGCGAATACATCGATCAACGTGTCACGCAAACCGTACTCGAAGCGCTGCACGATGAAACCGGCAGCGTCTTGGTGTTTCTGCCGGGGCAGGCGGAAATCCGTCGCGTCCATCAACAATTGGTCGATGCGATCGGTGAGCGCAGCGATGTGTTGCTCTGCCCACTGCACGGCGAACTCGACCTCAATGCGCAACGCGCGGCGATCGATCCGGCGCCGCCCGGTTCGCGCAAAGTGGTGCTGGCGACCAACATTGCCGAAACCAGTTTGACCATCAACGGCGTGCGCGTGGTGATCGATGCCGGGTTGGCGCGGGTGCCGCGTTTCGATCCCGGCAGCGGCATGACCCGGCTCGATACCCAACGGATTTCCAAGGCCAGCGCCACGCAACGTGCCGGCCGGGCAGGGCGTCTGGAACCGGGCGTTTGTTATCGCTTGTGGTCGCAGGATCAGCACGAGCAATTGGCTGCGTATGGCAGTGCGGAAATTCTTTCGGCGGATCTCGCCAGTCTTGCTTTGCAACTCGGACGTTGGGGCGTGACGCCGGGGGAACTGGTTTGGCTCGACGTTCCGCCAGCAGCGGCATATGCGCAGGCGCAGGATTTACTGCAACGGCTCGGCGCGCTGGAGGGTGAGGCGCTGACGACCCACGGTCAGGCCATGGCTGAGTTGCCGGCGCATCCGCGCATTGGTCATTTGTTATTGCGCGGTCAGGCATTGGGTTTGGCCAACATGGCGTGTGACGTTGCCGCGTTGCTCGGCGAGCGCGATATCTTGCGCGGCGCCGGCGCGGATCTGCACAGTCGTCTGGTGCTGCTATCCGGCGAAGAACGCGCCGCCCGTGGTGCTCAGGGCGGTGTGCAGCGTGCCCGGCAATTGGCGCGGCAATATCGCGGTTATCTGCGCGGCAAAGCGAGCGAGCCGGTCAGCGATCCTGATCATCCGCGCTGGCTCGGTGCGTTGCTGGCGCTGGCCTATCCCGATCGCGTCGCGCAACAACGGCGTGCCGGTGGCGCCGAATATCGTCTGGCCAACGGTCGTGCGGCGCTGTTCGCCGAAGCCGACAGCCTGATGAAAGAGCCGTGGATCGTCATCGCCGACCTCGGCAGCCGGCAGGGCCAGCGTGAAGAACGTATTTATCTGGCGGCGGATTTTGATCCGGCGCTGTTCGATTCCGTGCTCGTTGAACAAGTGCGCAACGTCGATCAACTCGACTGGGACGAGCGCGAAGGTGTGCTGCGCGCCGAGCGTCAGCGCAAGGTCGGCGAGCTGATTCTCAGTCGCGAGCCGCTGACCGGTCTCGACGAAAATGCGCGCAGTCAGGCGCTGGTCAATCTGGTGCGACGCAAAGGTCTGGAGCTGCTGTCGTGGACTCCGGAACTGCGTCAGTGGCAGGCGCGGGTGGCGCTGTTGCGGCAACTTGATCTGACTAATCAAAACGACAGTCAGTGGCCAGACGTCAGCGATGCAACCTTGCTCAACACCCTCGAAGATTGGCTGATGCCTTATCTGGGCAAGGTCTCGCGGCTCAGCCATTTTGCCAATCTGGATCTGTCGAGCATCGTGCGTAATCTGCTGCCATGGCCGCTGCCGCAGAAGCTTGACGAGCTGGCGCCGCATCATCTGAGCGTGCCGTCGGGGTCGTCGATTCGGCTGGACTACAGCGAGTTTCCGCCGATTCTCGCGGTGCGTTTACAGGAACTGTTCGGGCTGGCGGATACGCCGCGGATTGCTGGCGGGCGCCAGGTGGTCAAGTTGCATCTGCTGTCGCCAGCACGACGTCCGGTGCAGGTGACGCAGGATCTCGCCAACTTCTGGCGCAGCACTTATGCCGAGGTGAAGAAGGATTTGAAGGGGCGGTATCCGAAGCATTACTGGCCGGATGATCCGTTGGTGGCGGAGGCTACTGCGCGGGCAAAACCCCGGGGCACCTGACCCGGGGCTGCGCGTTGCGCCAGTTTCAGACGCTGACAACCTCGCCGCGCGAATGGCCTTGGGCAAAGCGCGTCGCCGAGGTTTGCAATAACAGCCCGACGCTCAAGGTCACCAACAAGAACGGCAGCAGCCAGGCATTCTCGATCATTGCCAGTTGCAGGCTGAGGATCAGCAGCAGCACCGGCGTGGCCAATGCATTCGCCCGGCTGACATACAAACCGACGGCCGCTTCACTGTAGCGGCAGGCAATGGCCACGCGGATGTGCACCCGTGCGCCACCGAACGCCATACCGAGAATCAACAGGCTCAGCGCCTTGAGCAGTAGCGTGTCTGGCATCAGCAGCCACATCGAGGTGGAAATCACCGCCAGTGCGATCAGGCCGGACAAGTACGCCATCAGGTTGCGCCCGGTATTGGCGATGATCACCAACACACCGATCAGCGCCATCCCCATGCCGAATACCGCATCCAGCACGCCCAACTCAAACAGCGCCCAGCCATGGTTCGACACATACACCGGGAGCATGAAGTTGAATGCGCCGAGGATCGGCCAGATCAGGACCATCGGAATAAACAGCGTCAGCGGCAGTTTGGCCGGTGCGACGACTTGGTCTGTTTCGGTCACCACCGTCGGCAGGCTGGCGCGGGTGAAGCAAATCGCCGCGACCATGAAAAACCCGCCGCTAAGCACCAGCGAAAAGCCCATCCCGGGCAGGATCGGCATCAATCCCGCCGCCAGCAATGGACCGATCATCAGCGCCGCCTGACTGGTGGCAGTGGTTGCACCGCTGATGCGTCGCACTTTGGTTTCGTCCATGCCCCGTTGCAGTTGGGTGAACCACATGTCCAGGCTGGCCTCGAGCGACATGATCATCAGCCATACGAACAGATTGGTGATCAGCAAACCAACAGTGAAGTCACGCGACACACCGGAAACCAGCGCCAGGCCGGTCAGCCCGAATACAAACCAACTGCTCATCTGGCGGCCGTTCATACGGATCGCCAGACGTTTGATGATTGCCGGCGTGATAAATGCGGGGATGAACGAGCAGAAAATCGCTAGCGCCAGCGGCCAGTATCCGCCCTCGTTCTGGTTGAGGATCGTCCACGTCAACGAGACGAGCAACGCCCCGGAAAACAACCGATAAACCGTCGAGCAGAACAGGAACATTGCCAGCTCTTTGGCGGCACTATGAGTGACAGCGGGGTTTTTATTCATGTCATCGATCCTTGCCCTTGAAGACGCGGCGATTGTTCAATTAAACAACGGACACCCGCGACTGCACCGGCGGTGAGCCAGTGCAGGAAGCAGACGTTGATTCGGTCTGGGTGTCAGACCAGCGAGCGCATGACTTTGAGGGTCTTGTCGATGTCTTCGGGCGTGTTGATGATCCCGGCGGAGAAGCGCACCGTCGAATGGCGGTAGGGCGTGGCGCTGGCGATGATCTTCTGCTCTTTGAGCCGCGCGACGATCTCTTTGGGGTCGCGATTCTTCACATCACAGCAGACGAATCCGGCAGAGAACTGCTCGGCCTGTGGCGTATGCAAGTAAACAGCGGGCAGCTTGGCCAGGCCTTCCTTGAGCTGGCCATTGAGTTCAGACACGCGCTCGGCAATGCGCTTGCGGCCGATCTTTTGTATGAACTCGAAGGCGGCGATCATCGCCCACTGGTTTTCGAACGCGAGGAAGCCTCCGGGGCTGACCCAGGCCGCTTGCGTCTGGCCCTGTGGATCCCGTTGCTGGCGCCAGGCATTGGCCGGTTCGGCGGCCATGATCGTCGGAATGGTCGGTGTGATTTGTGCCCACTGACCTTCACGGGCCCAGACCAGCCCCGTGCCGTGTGGGCCCAAAATCCACTTGTGAGTGCCCGCGCTGAAAAAGTCGCAGCCCAGACTCGCCACTTGCGCCTCGGAACAGCCGAAGCCGTGCACGCCGTCGATCACATAGATGATTCGGTCGGCCTCGGCGCGATCACGATTGATGCTCGCCACCAGAGTACCGATCTCACGCACCGGCAAGCGCACGCCAGTGCCTGAATGTACCCAGGTCATGGCAAGAATACGGGTGGCAGGTTTGATGGCTTGTTCAATGCGCGTGACGATGGCATCCGTGCTGACATCCTCGGGACCTTCGTACAGATCGATCCGGCGAATACTGCCGCCCCATTTGACCACCGCCAGGCGCATCGCCTCGTCGTGGGTGTACCACTCGTGATGAGTGGTGAGAATTTCCTGGTGCGCAGCGAGTTTCAAACCGTTGTAGACCATCGCCAGACCCTGAGTGGTGCTGGTCGTCAGGGCGATGTCTTCGGGGCGTCCGCCGGTGTACTCGGCCGCGGCCGCACAGACCTTGCGCCAGACCATGTCCTCCGGTTTGGCAAACATGTTGTCTTCGAGGTAGGTGTACGGGTTTTCATCGAAGGCCTGGCGGTGGCGGGCCATCGCATCGCGCACCGGTTTCGGGTTGGAGGCGAGGAAGAAGTTGGAGAGGTGCACGAACTCCGGCGACAGGTTGAACTGCGCCCGCACTGAAGCCCAATCGTTGGGGTTCAGGGGTGTTACCGCGTCTTTGTGAACAGGCGAATTGCTCGCCTGTGCATTTGCCACACTTGCAATCATGCTGCCTCCAGCCAGGGTCGCGCCCACGGCGGCCCCCACGAATTCACGTCTTCCCAGACCCATACGGACTCCCTGTCGATTCATATTGAACTGCGCGCAGGACGCGCAAACATAGCATTGAAAATACGCTGGCCATAGAGACCGACCGCCAGGCCGAGCACGATCAGAATCACCGCGAGGACTTTGCTCGCCGGCACGCTTTCGTGAAAGATCAGCACCGAACCGAGCATGCCGAAGATGGGTACCAGCAACGACAACGGCGCGACGGTCGATACCGGATAAGTCTTGAGCAACGAGTTCCAGATCCAGTAGGCGAATAGCGTGTTGGGGTAAACCTGAAACAGGATCGACAGCACGGCGGTCGTATCAACCTGACTGACGAACGTGGTGTAGCCGGCGCTGCCGTTAACTGCGTAGTCGAGGGCAAACAACGGGATCGGCGCGAAGGCGCTAGACCAGACGAGGAAAGCAAAAACCTCCTTGGTGCTGGCCTTCTTGTTGATGATATTGGCGATGCTCCACGACACGGCACCCAGCAGCACCAGCAGCACGCCGGGCAGACTCACCGAGCCGTCGCTGATCAAGATGATGCACAGCAAACCGCCGAGCGCGATCAGCATGCCCAGCACCTGAAAACGCGTCAGCGCTTCCTTGAACACCCAACCACCGAGGAGGATGGTGAAGAAGGCGCTGAATTGCAGAACCAGCGATGCAATCCCCGCCGACAGCCCGGCCTTGATACCGAGGTTGACGATGCCCCACAGGCCGATGCCGAACACCAGTCCGTAACCGATGATGTAGCGCCACGGCACATTCGGTTTGCGGATGAAAAAGATCGCCGGTAACGCACAAAGGCTGAAGCGAATCCCCGCGAGGATGAACGGGTCTACGGTGGCCAGTCCCAGTTTGATCACCGAGAAATTAACCCCCCAGATTGCCGTGATCAGTACAGCCAATACGACGTGCAGTGGTTTCATAAAAGAATCGCCTTGATAAGGGTGGGCGGTGTCACGCGACGGATGTCAGGTGTTCGGCAAGGCTCACTCGGGCAAACAGCGTTTGCATCCAGGCGCGGGTCTGTTGCGGGTCGGCGGTCTTGACGATCCCGGCCAGCGGTGCCTCGAACGCCGAATAGGTCACGTGTTCCGGCAGCCGCGCGCCCGGCTGCAGTTCGTTCCACTGCACCACGACGGGACTGGCGCGCAGTTCTTCTGCGCCGTTGAGGCCTTGGTAGTTGCGCTCGGACAGCGTGTGTCCGGGGAACACAAACCAGCCAAAACCCAGGTCGGGTGTTTGAAGGTTCAGGTGTTCGAGATCGAGTGCGCCTTCAACATGGATACGCAACTCCAGCGACGGCAAATGAATGCCGGTGGCCAACTCGTAGGTCGCGACGACATCAGCGCCGCCGACCCGGTTGCCGACCTCGAGAAACACCGGCTCATCACCTTCCATGATGGCTTCAAGATGGAATGCACCGTTGCGAATCTGCACCGCTGCCAGCGCAGCACTGACCCACGCCTTCATGGTCGCCGTGGTTTCAAGATGCCAAGAGCCCAACGGCTGACCACGCTCCATGTAGTCCAGACAGGTGCCGACGTATTCACTGGAGAGCAGGGTGAGGATTTGTCCGTCCTGCACCAGACCGTCAAAATGCCGGATCGGGCCGCTGATGAATTCTTCGACCTGAAATTCTTCGATGCGCAACGACAGCTGGCTGACCTTGTGGCGAATTTCATCGAAGGCGCAGGCCGGTTGCTGGTGGATGCTGACATCAAGACTCGACGCGCCACTGTGCGGCTTGAGCACGGTCGCCCCGCGCCATGGCACGTGGCCCTGCAATGCCAGATAGCGTTCCAGCGACATGAAGCGTGGCACGCGCAATTTGCGCGCCTGCACGGCGGCCTTCATGTCGAGCTTGTTGCGTGCCAGATTGACCGCCGCCAGCGATGCGCCTTCGACATTCAATGCTTCGCGCAGGCGTGCAGCGTCGAGCAGTTCGTATTCGGACATCGAAATGATCCGCTCAAAACGTTGCGGATCATTCGCAAGCAATGCCATGGCTTCATCGTAAGCGCTGGCCAGCCCCGGCCGGACGATCCGGGTGCAGCGCAGTTGCGGTGGCAGCGTATCGATCGCCGACTGTTTGCCCAGATAGGTGACCTCGTGCAGGTCATGATCGATGCCACGGTGGTACTCGATGCGCGGGTAGGGCACTCGATGCAGAATCAGAATTTTCATGCGCGTACTCTCGAAACGTTATAGACGGAAGTCAGGACGCCACTTTGAACAGCAGCTCGACGCTCAGAACGCGATCAAGCACCTGCAGCCACTGCTCGCGCAGGACTCGCACCAGATCACGGATGTCCACAGACGGGTTGTGCAGCGCGACACAGGCATGGGCGACGAAGTCGCTGTTGTCACGCGGTGTCGCATGGATCAGCCGCGACTCGCCGGCCACCCACGCGCTCTCGAGCAGGGCAATGTCGGCGCGCGCCAGGTTCAGGGTCTCTGCCGCCAGCTCCAGCGTTTCAGCGATCAGGCCTGCCAGGTCACCGAGTTCAGCGACTTCGAGCGTGACGTCGCGCGGCACCCCGAACATCACCGTGGCGGCACTGCAGGTAGCGGCAGGCAGCTGGTCTGCAACTTGTCCGGCAAACACCGAATCGACCCAGGCCGCATACAGGTCAAGCCCGTACACGGCTTGCGCCAGCGTCCAGATTTTCATTCCACCGGGGCGTCGGTTCGGTTCAATCACCGCAGTGTTCTTGCCGTCGTCGCTGAGCTTGATCTCGTTATGAAACGGGCCGATACGCTGGCCGACCAAACGGTTGACCTGCTCGCCCGCGACGTGAATCGCCAGCCGTTCCTGCTCGCTCAGACGCGCTGGCAGAATCTGTGCGACTTCGACCGGATAGCGGCCGGTGGCGCTGACTTTCTCGGTGATGAACCACAGCTTGCCGAGGCCATCGTAAGAGTATTCGCGAGTGAACGAGATGAACGCTTCGGCCAACACACCGCCGTGCAGATAGGGTGCGACTTCGGCAAACGCCTGCTCGCAATCACCGCCCGGCGCGACCATCACGACCCCGCGATTGTTGCCTTCGCACGCAGGCTTGATGACGAAGCCACGCTCCTGGCGGCCGGCAAAATGGCGCACATCGTCGATGCAGCCGATCTGTGCGAAATCCGGCAGGTTCACACCCAACTGGTTCAGCGCCGGGCGCAGGCGATTTTCGGCGATGCGGTATGCCAGTTTGTCGAACGCGCCGAGTGCCAGGCGCGCACAGTCCACCGCCAGGCCGAGACGCTCGAGCAGCCCGGCACCACTGGCCACCGCGTTGTCGGAAAAGACGATGCCGGCGCTGACCCGCGCAGCGTCATCGCCCAATTGATTCAATACGAGGTTGACGAAATCGGCGGCCAGAGGATCGGCATCGATCACCCGGTCGCTGATGCCTTGATCATGAGCCTGTGGATTGGCCCTGACGAGCCAGGTCTGCGCGCCCCATTGTTGGCGCGCATGGTCACGCAGGTGGCGGACGTCGGAGATCCGGCTTAGGTTGTAGTCCACAATCAGCAATACAGGCGCTCGCAGCGACATGTTGTTCTTCCTCATCCATGGGGTGTGGCATCGACAGCGGTGATGTTCCAGGCGATTGCTCAGCGATGTTCCAGGGCGCTATCGGCCTCGTAGCGGATATCCAGCGCAGTGGCGGAAATGTGCGCCAGGCGTTGCAGTTCGGCGACGCGATCAGCGCGCTTGAACGTCCACAACAATTGCCCCAGAAACACTTCACGCGCATGGGCCGGAATCACATCGCCGGCTTTCAGCAGGATGTGCTGCACCACCGGATCCAGCGGTAACGCGTTGAGCGTCACTGAACTCAGGGTTCCCGGGTGAGCGAAGTACACCCGAAAGAAGGTCGCCAGGGTTTGCTCGCAGCTGCCATCGGCCTGCCATTCAAACGCCGCCAGATGTTGGAGCAGTGCCTCGCGTGGCTGACTCTCGTCCTGACTGGCCAGCAGCAGATCCAGCCACAGCGAAAGCATGCTGTGGCCGTTCGTCACCGCCGCGACACTGTGCGAGATCAGGCTGCCACCCACGCGTGGATTGATTTCGATCAGATCCCAGTGCTTGCCAGTGAAACGGGCTTCGATGTGATAGCAGCCCCATTTCAGTTGCATACAATCGAGTACCTGTTTCAGCCAATCCAGGCCGGCAGCGATCTGTGCCTGGTCAAGGCTGGCAGGGGGCGTGGTGCAGCTGTCTTCAAGTACCGTTTCGGCGGTCTCGGTTACTTCGTGTTTTTCATGGATGGCCACGACGTGCACCTGACCATCCACTAACAGAGTCTCGAAGCTGAACTCGTGGCCGGGAATGTAGTTCTCCGCCATGAATGTCAGTCCATCGTTGAATGCCGAGGCGTACACCGTGTCCTCGGCAGAGGCCAGACGCAGCGCCTCCAGTGCATCCCAAGTGGTGTCCTGGCGCAGCGCAAATGCTGCGTAGGAAGCAATACCGTAAATTGGTTTGATGAAATACCGCTGATCCTGTGCCTGCAAGGTTTCCAGCACCGCAGCCGTCAGCGCAAATGCGTTGGCTTGCGACAGACCCGCTTCAGCCAGTCGGTTACGCACGTTGAGCTTGTTGCGCAGAGCCAGCGCCTGCCCCGGATCAATGTCATAAGTACCGAGCGACGCATTGGCTGTGGCCATCAAGTGGCGATAGCCTTCCCATACGCTGATGCAGCAAGTCACCTGTTCGCCCGACTTGCGCAGGGCCTCCAGTGCGTTTTGCACATCCCCCGGCTTCAACTGATGGTTGTCAGTGGTGTATAGCCGGTCCGCCCAGGCGTGAATCTGTTCCAGGCGAGCCGGTACATGTTCCGGAAGCGGCAATGAAGACAGCACGAAACACCGGAGCTGGCGGCGTTGCAGCTCCTCCTTCAGATCTTCGAGAAAAGAAAAGCCGCAGTGGCTCAGGATCAAAACACCGGGTTGGTTCGAATTCATTGCCTGCTCCATGGCTTAAGCGGCCTTGTCTTGCGGCTTGGCCAGGGTGTTGATGTACAGCTCGCTGAAGTACATCGCGAGGATTTTCTGGTGCTCCTCGAGGTAGCGTTTCAGCGCGGCAATGTCTTGCTCGCCTTTGATCAGGAAGCGCAGGGCTGCCCAGACTTCACCCGGGTGGTCATCGTTGATGTCGGTATGCGAATGGGACACTTGGCCAACAATCTTGGTCTCGCCCACCGATGCCTTGAGTGCTTCGAGCTTGCGCGGCTCAAGCTTCACGTTGACGTATTCAACCAGGTAGGAATAGGCGATTACGCCGAGCGGGCCTTCATGGTCGAGCAGGTAGGAGAAGAAACCGGCCAGCAGCTTCGTCGACAGGTACGGTTCGGTGGCGAGGAACTCTTCGCGGCTGACACCGACACGCTTCAGGTCATCGATGAACAGTTCGTCATGGAGCATCTCTTCCTGTTCGTAGTGCGCCCAGATCTGCGCGGCGGCAGGGCTGACCTTGGCCACTTCGACCAGTGCCTTGGCTTCGGCAACGCGCAGCAGACGGATGCGCCATGCGGTTTCGATCAAGTGACGCTTGTAGTACTCGCTGTTAACGTCCTTGCCTTCCAGATGCGCGGCCTGGGGGACGGTGGCGTACCACTGCTCGACTTGCACGTCGATGATCTTGTCGATCTCGGCGCGCAGATTGACCGAGCCAGCAGCGTTGAGGAAAGGGGTGGTATCACCATAGCCAACATTCTTTACACGGTTAAGCATCATCAAGTCCTTTTTAGTTTATGGATAACGGTTTAAACAATGACCAAACTTTCAGTGTTACTTGCACAACGATTTCAACAGCGTTACATCAGCCAATGATGTCAATGGCCACTTCACCTCTCAGCAGGCACTGGCATGCCAGGCGGTATTCTTCACCGCTGTAACCCAGTACTTCGATAAATGCTTCTTCATCGTCATCCCGAGGATTCAACGCCTCGATACCTGACGTCACCTTGATCAGACAGGCCCCGCACGCCCCGACCCGACAGCCCAGCGGGATCAGATTCTTCCCGCCGGCTTCGTATTCGATATCGGTAAAGGGCGCGTTAGTCGGTAACTGAAATTCAAGTTGGTGCGCATTAATGGTTAATGTGTGCAGCGCCATACATGCCCCTATCAATAGTAAAGTTCGTGTGGCAGGCACACAGTTTCACGCCGGACTGTGTCGGCTATGAACGTTACTTGTCGCGATGGAAAAGTTATCGAGAGGTCAGCTCGAGGTACATCCAGTAGAGCAAAGCAATGCCGCTGAAAGTTGCACCTAATATACAAACAGCCACCCAGCCCCAATGCGCATAGGTGTAAGTGGCTGCAATTGCACCGGCACCACTGCCCACCGAGTAGAAACACATATAGGCGCCCACCAGACGGCTTTGCGCGTCGGGCCGTGCGGCAAAAATCAGGCTCTGGTTGGTCACGTGTACCGCTTGCACGGCGAAGTCCAGCAGCACCACACCGACCACCATGGCGAGCAACGAGCTTTCAACAAATGCAGTCGGCAACCAGGACAGCGTCAACAGTGCCAGGGCAATGCCGGTGGTGCGATTGCCCAGACCCTGGTCGGCCAGACGTCCGGCGCGTGCCGCCGCCAGCGCACCCGCCACGCCGGCCAGACCGAACAGACCGATCTGCGTGTGTGAAAGTGACAATGGCGGCGCGCTCAGTGGCAAGACCATGGCGGTCCACAACACGCTGAAGGCGGCGAAGATCAGCAGAGCAAACGTGCCGCGGACGCGCAGCGTGGGTTCGCTGAGATATAACTGGAACACCGAGCCGAGCAGGCGCCAGTAGCTGCCTTTGGTGGGCGGCGTGGTCGAGGCCGGCATCGTTCGATACAGCACCAGCGCCATGCCGACCATCAAGGCCGCCGACACGAAGTAGACGCCGCGCCAGCCGGCGAGGTCAGCTACTGCGCCAGAAACGAAGCGCGCGAGCAGAATGCCCAGCACCACACCGCTGGTCACGGTGCCGATGGCCTGGCCACGTTGATCCGGGCTGGCGAGGGTCGCGGTGTAGGCGACCACCACTTGCACCACAACCGCCATCAAACCGACCAGCACCATCGCGCCGAGCAGCATGCCCCAGTCCTGAGCCAGCCCGACCGCACACAGCGCCACGGCACTCAGCAACATCTGCGTGAGGATCAGGCCTTTTCGGTTGAGCAAGTCGCCCAGCGGCACGATGAACAACAGACCCACTGCGTAACCAGCCTGTGTCGCTGTGACCACGATACCAATCGTGCTCGGAGCGACCGAAAGGCTGGCAGCCATCGACTCCAGCAACGGTTGAGCGAAGTAGACGTTGGCCACGGCCATGGCGCAGGTAATGGCGAAGAGAAATGTCTGGTAACGACTTAAACCGGCACGGTCTGGACTCTGTAAAGGCGCGCAAGCGGCGGCTCCGGCGCCCGTGTTTTCGGCTTCGACGTCCATCTTCGAAGGCTTTTGAGGGTTCAGCGACATCATTCCATCCTTGGGAATAACTGGTTTCTAAACGAAACCGATGCGTTGATTTTTAGCAAAACTGGTTTTAATCTACAACTAGTTTTTCAAAATATTTTTGTCTGACGTTAGAACTCTTTTGCAACGCACTTCCCTTAAATTGGAGAAACATGGCCAGACAGCAGCTACTGGCACAAAGCGAATGTCCTGTGGCCCGCACGCTTGAGGCTATCGGCGATCGCTGGGTGTTGATGATCATCCGTGACGCGTTTGATGATGTGCGGCGCTTCAGTGAATTCCAGAAGCGTCTGGGCCTGGCGAAGAACATCCTCACGGTGAAACTCAAGAGGCTGGTCGAGCTGGGTGTGTTCGACATCCAGCCCGCTTCCGACGGCACGGCCTACAAGGAATACGTGCTGACCGAGATGGGGCGTGCGGTGTTTCCCATCGTGATCAGCATGCGTCAGTGGGGGGAGCGTTACCTGTTCAGCAAGGGCGAGAGCTATTCAGTGCTTCTGGACAATGATCACGCGGAGCCGGTCGAGACCATTGCTGTGCGTTCCAGGGCGGGCAAGGTGCTGAGCCCGGCGGATTGCCACCGTCGCGTAGTCAAGCGCCGCACTTGAAGTCTGCGCGGGCTTGGGGCTTCAGCCCGCGGCTTTGGCCGTCAGGTGTTCGCGGCAATAATCGGCAAACAACTGCGCCGGTTTAGTCAGTTGCCCACGCTTGAGCCACGCGGCCACCAGACCCGACCCGGTGACGTCCTCGGCAATCTCCACGCACACCACTTTCTTGCCATCGTAGGTGCATTCGGAGTGAGGTTTGGTCACCAGAATCGAAAAACCAAACCCCTGACCGACCATCCCGCGCACCATCTCGATCGACGGCGAGCTGAATTCGATGCGCGGCGTCAGACCCAACTCTTCAAACAGGCTGACGAAGTAGGTTCGACTCGGTTGTACGTCCAGCAAAATCATCGGTTCCAGGCATAAATCCCTCAGCGAAACCTGCTTGTATTCGGCGAAGCGGTGGTCGGCGGGCAGCAGCGCGTAAGGCCGTTGCGCCGGCATCAACGGCTCGGTCTGAATAGTCGCATCGAGGTCGTGTTCGTAGAGGATGGCCAGATCAAACGCACCGGCGGTCAAGCCTTGCACCAGTTCCTGTTGCTCACCATCGCGGATGCGGATTTTCACTCCCGGATACAGCGCCGAAAACCCGGCGATCAATTGCGGCAGGTACAGCGGCGCGACGGTTTCGAAGCAGCCGATATCAATTTGTCCCGCGACAATGTCGTTGTCGGCCAGTGCGTTCTGCTCGAACTCCTTGGCCATGCGCAGCAGTTCTTGTGCCTTGCGGAAAAACCGCGCGCCGCTGGGCGTCAGTGACACGCCTTGGGCGTGATGACGGATCAGCAGTTGCACGCCGAAGCTGTCTTCCAGGCCTTTGATCGCAGTGGAAATTGCCGGTTGCGCGATGTACAGCTTGCGCGAGGCTTCGGCAACGCTGCCGCATTCGACGGTGGTGATGAAGTATTTCAACTGACGCAAATTGTAGGCGGCCACGGCAAACCTCAGGACGAGCGGACTCGACTTCAAAGCAATTTGTGCGCCGCCACGTCCGTTGCGCGACGATGTTTTTATCCTTCAACCATAGCCACCTGCGCAGCGATTGGGGGAAGTCATTGCCCAGTGTTTTTATTGCCTGCGAAGATATTTTTACTATTTTTAGCCCGCGCGGGCCTGAGCGACCATCGATTCACAATAACGTCTCAGGAGCATCCGTCGTGTTCGAGCTTGCAGAGTGGCAGCGCCGTGCCGTTGCGTTGAAATTTCCCGATCACGCCGTGATCGACGGCCAACATTGCGCCGCGCAGTCGGGGCAGACCTTCGCCGCAATCAATCCGGCGACCGGGCAGTGCCTGGCGAATGTCGCTGCGTGTGGCGAGGAAGATGTCGATGTGGCAGTGCGCAATGCGCGGCAAGTGTTTGAGGCGGGCACCTGGTCGCAACGCCCGCCCGCCGAGCGCAAGCAAGTGTTGCTGCGCTTGGCGGATTTGCTGATGAGCCATCGCGAAGAACTGGCCTTGCTCGACTCGCTGAACATGGGCAAACCGGTGATGGACGCCTACAACATCGACGTGCCGGGCGCCGCCGGGGTGTTCCGTTGGTACGCTGAAGCCATCGACAAGCTCTACGATCAAATCGCGCCCAGTGCGCCGAATGTATTGGCAACGATTACTCGCGAGGCGCTCGGTGTGGTTGCGGCGGTAGTGCCGTGGAATTTCCCGTTGGACATGGCCGCGTGGAAACTCGCCCCGGCGTTGGCGGCGGGTAATTCGGTGATCTTAAAACCGGCGGAGCAGTCGCCGTTTTCGGCGTTGCGTCTGGCCGAGTTGGCGCTGGAAGCAGGGTTGCCGGCGGGTGTGCTCAACGTGTTGCCGGGTCTTGGCGAGCAGACGGGCAAGGCGTTGGGTTTGCACGCGGATGTCGATTGTCTGGTGTTCACCGGCTCGACCCAGGTCGGCAAATATTTCATGGAATATTCCGCGCAGTCGAACCTCAAGCAGGTGTGGCTGGAGTGCGGCGGCAAGAGTGCCAATCTGGTGTTCGCCGATTGCCAGGATCTCGATCTGGCGGCGGAAAAAGCCGCGTTCGGGATCTTCTTCAATCAGGGCGAAGTCTGCTCGGCCAACTCGCGGTTGCTGGTGGAGCGTTCGATTCATGATCAGTTTGTTGAACGGCTGAAAGCGCAGGCTGAACGCTGGTTGCCGGGCGATCCGCTGGATCCGCAGAGCAGCGCGGGGGCGATTGTCGATAGCAAGCAAACGGCGAGCATCATGGGTTTTATTCGCAGTGCCGAGGAGTTTGGGGCGACGCGGATTTGTGGCGGGCAGCAGCGGCGGTTTAACGGGTCGGACAATTTTATTGAGCCGACGATTTTTACTGGTGTGACGGCGGATATGCCGCTGTTTCGTGAAGAGGTGTTTGGCCCGGTGTTGGCGGTGGTGCCGTTTGACACTGAGGAAGAGGCGCTGCGCTTGGCCAATGACAGTGTTTACGGATTGGCTGCTTCGTTGTGGACGGATGACCTCAACCGCGCACATCGCGTGGCGCGGCAGTTGCGCGCGGGTACGGTGTCGGTGAATACCGTTGATGCGCTGGATGTGACGGTGCCGTTTGGCGGCGGTAAACAGTCGGGGTTTGGTCGCGATTTGTCGCTGCACTCCTTCGATAAGTACACCCAACTGAAAACCACCTGGTTTCAGTTGCGCTGATTGTTGCTGCCTTGAGAAAAGATCGCAGCCTTCGGCAGCTCCTACAGGTTTAGTGGTGTTCACACGAACCCCTGTAGGAGCTGCCGAAGGCTGCGATCTTTTGCATTTCAGGCGCTTGCACCACTCTGGTTCGCACTGCTCTTTCACAGTGCGCACTACCCAGTTTTTTCATCATTTGCAGCCAACAATTTCCTGATTTTCCTCTCCGCGCACATGGGCCACCATCGATCTTGCCCGCCAGCCGAATGTTGTCCGCCCAAGCGTCCGCGAGAGACCAACGGCAGCAACTGCACAACGGCCGGCGACCGTACTGCCCATGACAAAACTAAATCAACAGCGTCGGGAGTGCTCCATGATCAAGTCCTTGTGTCTCCGTCTCACTCACCCTCTGGCAATCACTGCTCTTGCCGCCACGGTCGCGACCAGCGCCCAGGCCGGCACCCTGTCCATCGGCCACACCACGTGGGTCGGTTACGGCACGCTTTATCTGGCTCAGGATCTGGGCTACTTCAAGGAGAACGGTTTGACCGTCGAATTGCCAGTGGTCGAAGAGGCGTCGATGTACATGGCCGCGCAAGCGTCCGGGCAATTGTCCGGTTCGGCGTCGACCATCGATGAAGTGCTCAAGTACCGTCCGCAGTTTTGCTTCAAAGCGGTCGCGGCACTGGATGACAGCCATGGCGGCGACGGCGTGCTGGTCGGCAAAGACGTGAAGAGCCTGCAAGAACTCAAGGGCAAATCCGTGGCGGTCAACGAAGGCTCGACTTCGCAGTTCTGGCTCTCGTACCTGCTGAAAAAGAACGGCATGAGCATGAGCGACATCACCGTGCAGAACATGACCGCTGACGATGCCGCCACCGCGTTCATCGCCGGTCGCGTGCCCGCCGCCGTGACCTGGGAACCGCACCTGTCGATGGTGCGCGACAAGCAGCAAGGCAAAGTGTTGATCGACAGCAGCAGCACCCCCGGCGTGATCGTCGATGTGGTCGCGCTCAATTGCAGCGTGATCGACAAGCAACCGGAAGACGTCAAAGCGCTGGTCGCCGGTTTGTACAAAGCCGTGCAGTACACCAAGGATCATCCGGAAGACGCTTACAAAATCATGGCCAAAGGCGTCGGCGGCTACCTCTCCGATCCGAAGGAACTGGCCGCCGCTGCGCAAGGCGTGCGTTTCTACGATCAGGCGATGAGCGAGAAACTGCTCGGCTCACCGGGCAAACCGGGCGACAGCGCGCCGCTGATCAAACTGGCCAACGAAACCGCCAGCGAATTGCAGGGCAAGCCTTACAACGTCAGCAACGACGATCTGGTCGACAACCGCTTCGTCACCCCGCTCTAGGAGGCCTGCAATGTTCAAGCGCAATTCGTGGCTGAGCCGCAGCCTCACGCCGAAAACCGCATTGCCGGTGCAAGTGGTGTGGAGCGCCAGCGCTCTGGCCTGGGTGTTGTTGGTCGGTCTGTGGGCCGGACTTTCTTACGGCGGCATCGTGCCGGGAATGTTTTTGCCGACACCGGGCGCGGTGGTTGAAGCCGCCGTGCGCCTGAGCCGCGATGGCACGCTCGGCACACATGTGTGGGCGAGTGTCGAAGTGGTGATGGTCGGCTTCATCGTGTCGTCGTTGGTGGCGGTGCCGTTGGGGTTGCTGATGGGCAGCTTCCGTATCGTTCAGGCATTCCTTGAGCCGCTGGTGAACTTCATTCGTTACCTGCCGGTGACCTCGTTCGTGCCGCTGTTTATTTTGTGGATCGGCATCGGTCTGGAGCAGCGGGTTTCGGTGATTATTTTCGGCGTGTTCTTTCAGCAACTGGTGATGATCGCTGATGTGTCGAAGGGCATTTCCAAGGATCTGATCAACGCGTCCTACACCTTGGGCTCCAGCCGCCGCGATGCGGTGTTGCATGTGATCGCGCCGGCCTCGGTGCCGGGCGTGCTCGACACTTTGCGCGTGACCATGGGTTGGGCCTGGACGTATCTGGTGGTGGCTGAACTGGTCGCTGCGTCCAGCGGTTTGGGTTACTTGAGCCTAAAAGCCATGCGCGGTTTTCAGGTGGACGTGATTTTCCTCGCCATCGCGATCATCGGCCTGCTCGGTCTGGTCACCGATCAACTGTTCCGTTTTCTCCGACTGAGGGTTGCCGCATGGGCTCAGTGACTGCTGCCAATCATCGTTTTATCGAACCCGTTGCCACCCCTGCGCAAGCCGCGCCGCGTTTGCAGGTGGACAAGGTCAGCCTGCGTTACAAGAAGCCTGATGGCGGCACATTTACTGCGCTGGAAGAGGTCTCGTTCGAAGTGCCGGATCAGCAGTTTGCGGTGCTGGTCGGGCCATCGGGTTGCGGTAAATCCAGCCTGCTGTATTTGACCGCAGGCCTGGCCGAACCGACCTCCGGCGAAATCTACGTTGGCGGCCAGCAAGTGCAGGGGCCGGGCGCCGATCGCGGCATGGTCTTTCAGAGTTACACGCTGTTCCCGTGGCTGACGGTACGGCAGAACGTCGAGTTCGGCTTGAAACGTCGCGGCATGCCGGCGGCGCGGCGCAAGGAGATTGTTGATTACTACGTCAACGAAGTCGGTCTCGCCGGGTTCGCCGACAACTACGCCAAACAGCTGTCAGGCGGGATGATGCAGCGCGTGGCGATTGCCCGTGCACTGGCCAATGATCCGCAGATTCTGTTGATGGACGAACCGTTTGGTGCGCTGGACAGCCAGACGCGCTTGCAGATGCAGCAGTTGTTGCTGCGGGTCTGGGGCAACACGAAGAAGACTGTGTTGTTCGTCACCCATGACATCGATGAGGCGATTTTGCTGGGTGATCGGGTCTATGTGATGGGCGCGAAACCGGGGCGGATCAAACAGATTCTCGACGTGCCGATCGAACGCCCGCGTTCACTGGACATGGTGATGGAGCGCTCGTTTATCGACATGAAACGGCAGATCTTCGGGTTGCTGCATGACGACCTCGAAGAAGTGCACTGATCCCGTGTAGGAGCTGCCGCAGGCTGCGATCTTTTGATGTTGTTTTTGAAGATCAAAAGATCGCAGCCTGCGGCAGCTCCTACACGGGAATGTGTTGGTTATGGAGTGGCGGGGAGCAGGAAGCGGGCGATTACTGGCAGGTGATCGGAGATGCGCAATGTGTCGTCCTGCCGCACCGTCGCTTCCACCCGTTTGATTTTCGGGCTGTAGAACAGGTAATCGACCGTGCGATCCGGGCCTCTGAGGCCGGGGTCGTTGGGGTAGTGAGTCAGCCACTGCGCGCGGTCGATGCCGCTGGCTTCGTTGTTGTTCGGGATCATCGGGTACTTGTCCCACAGCAGGTGCAGTTCGCTGTCGGCGGAGTAGGGCGTGCGTTGCTCGGCGGGCAGGCGCCGATATTGTCCGAGTGGCAACAGATTGAAGTCGCCGCCGATGACCCACGGCAAACCCTGACTTTCGTACTTGTCGAGCACCTTGGTCATCGCTGTCACCTGCGCCTGCAAGGTGTCGTCCGGCTGCCTGGCGCGTTCCAGATGGGTATTGAATACCGTCAGTTGCCCGCCATCGCTGAGCGGCAGTTTGGTCGCGAGCAAGGCATCTTTCGGCTGAAACTGACGGCTGATGAAATTGGCCGGGGCCACCGGCAGTTGCAGGCGTTCGGCGTGTTCGATGCGGTAGCGGCTCAGGGTCGCCAGTTGCCGGCCAACGCTGCCAAAGATGTGCGGATCGGGGACGAAATCGGCCTTCCAGTCAAAGGCATGGGCGCTGCACGGGTACAGGTCGGCGACGCGCTCCTGCAACAGCTTGAGCTGGTTCTGGTAGTCGCTGGCCTTGGCGCCGTCATCGAGTTCCTGCAACAGCACCACATCGGGTTGCTCGTCGCGAATCACCCGAGCCACTTCGTCGAGGCTGAAGGCCATGTCTTCCGTGGTCGGCGCTTCATCATTGCCTTGCGCCAGATCATTCCAGAACACGTAACGCTTGCCGGCCAGGTATTGCACGTTCCAGGTCATGACCTTCAAGGCCTGGCCCGGCACCAGCGTCGGCGGCGTTCCGGTGCAACTGACCGGCAAGGTTTCGCGGGCGTCGGGGCGCCAGGTCAGGCTATAGATCAGCCCGCCGACAAGGACGAGGGCGAGCAGGGCAAGCGCAACGGTGTAGCGCAGTAGGCGGGTCATGGCTCGGCTTATAGCGTTACAGAAAGTGGCCCCGAGCATACCTGACGGCAGGCGCGAAGCCCAAGGGCTGCCGTGTCAGACCGCTCTGTCACGTTTGTCAGGCGATTCGCTGATCAGCATGAAAAGCCGGAACAAGACCACACTGGTGAACAGTTGCAGGAAGCTGTGAGCGCTGTCGATCAACACGGCGATCGCCGGGTTCTGCGGCTCCGGATAGACCGCCAGCGTCGCGCCTTTGAGCAGCCACAGCGGCGTCATCACACAGAGAATGCACAACAGAATCCGCCAGAAATGCCCTCGGGTCAGGCGCAGACTTTCCTTCATCGCCTGCAACGGGCCGAGGCCGCGCAGCACCAGCAGGTATTCGCCGAACGCGAGCATCACCATCAACATCAGGCCCGGCAGGAAATACAGCGACAGGCCGAGCAGGATCAGCAAGGTGTTGAGTGCGGTGAGCAGGGCGAAGCGCGGCCACAGGCGCGCCGACATCGCTAGCAGATCCAGGGTGCGCGGCGACTCGCCACGGGTGCGCGCGTCGAGAAACAGAATCAGGGCAGCGGTGTACAGCGGATACACCAGCAGGCCGACGACCACGCTGACCGAGGAAAAACTGTCCGGATCGGTATTGTGATCGACCACTTGTTGCAGCAGCGCTTCGAAGATCACCAACGGCAGGCACAGCTGCACGATGCTGGCCAAATGGCGTTTGAAGAAATACAGGGAGTCGCGCAGCACTTCGAAGGCATTCATCAGTCGGTATCGCAGGTCGAAAACAGTGGCTCACTTTAACCGATGCGGCGCGGGGCGACACAAACGTAAACATTCGGTAAAGGTCGTTGAAACATCCTGTCACTGTCTCCATTACAGGAGAGCACCTTGTCCGTCGTGGACGAGGGCAACGTTATCCCCGGCAATCTACGAGGTCGCCATGAACAGCGAAGAGCAAACCCTGATCGATGGACTGTTTTCCCGGCTGCAACAGGCCGAAACGGAGGCAGCCCCGCGCGACGCCCAGGCCGAGACGCGGATCAAGGAACACCTGACACGCCAACCGGCGGCAGGTTATTTCATGACCCAGGCGATTCTGGTGCAAGAGGCTGCGCTGAAGAGCCTTGATGAGCAGAACAAGCAACTGACCCAGCAAGTCCAGCGTTTGCAGGCTGAATTGCAATCGGCCAAGGCGCAGAGTGCTGCGCCAGCTTCGAGCGGTGGCGGTGGTTTTCTTTCGAGTATTTTCGGTGGCAGCTCGCGTCCGACTCCGACCCAGAGTGCAGCCCCATCGTCGACTGGCGGCTGGCGCGAACCGGCACCGCAGCAGAATTATGCGGCGCCCGCGCCACAACAGAATGTCGGCGCAGCGCCGCCTAACTACGCGCAACAAGCAGCCCCGGCGGCCGGCAGCAGCTTCCTCGGCGGCGCCATGAAAACCGCCGCCGGTGTGGCGGGTGGCGTGATGCTGGCGCAAGGCATCAGCAGCCTGTTCCACCACAACCAGCAGCCGGAAGAAATCGTTGAAGTGATCAAGGAAGAGCCGGCGCAGGTGGCCGACCAGAGCAACAGTGGCTGGGGCGATGATCAGCGCATGGCCGGCAACGATCAGGGCGGATTCACCGACACCGATTACAGCAACGACGACAGCTCATCGTTCTTCGATGACGACGATTCCTTCGTCTGACCAACGGTCAATCATCAAGCAACACAACCCCTGTGGCGAGGGAGCTTGCTCCCGCTGGACTGCGCAGCAGGCCTTCTTTTAAAAGAAAGGGCCGCTACGCGCCCCAGCGGGAGCAAGCTCCCTCGCCACAGTGCTTTTTGCTGGCATACTGAGCGCCTTTTTCGGGCCCCGCGCCTGATCCCGCTTCGTGCGCTCGCGCGCCCACAGGAACTCCGGTGAAAAAAATCGCAGTGTTCGCCGACGTGCAGAACCTCTACTACACCGTGCGTCAGGCCTATGGTTGCCATTTCAACTATGCCGCGCTGTGGGCCGATATCAGCAAGGACGGGCAGATCGTCGAGGCCTACGCCTACGCGATCGACCGTGGCGACAGCAAACAGCAGCAGTTCCAGCAGATCCTGCGCAACCTCGGCTTCACCGTGAAGCTCAAGCCTTACATCCAGCGCAGCGACGGCTCGGCCAAAGGCGACTGGGACGTCGGCATCACCCTCGACATCATGGACGCCGCCGACCACGTCGACGAAATCGTCCTGGCCTCGGGTGACGGTGATTTCGACATGCTGCTCGAACGCATCATCAGCAAACACGGCGTGCAAGCGGTCGCCTATGGCGTGCCGGGCCTGACCGCCAACTCGCTGATCCGCGCCGCCAGCCGTTACGTGCCGATCGAAGGCGCGCTGTTGCTCAAGAATTGATTTGAACGGAGTTGAACCCGGTTTGGAACGCATTGCAGTCATCGACTTTGAAACCACCGGCCTCTCGCCGAACAGCAGCTGTCGCGCCACGGAAATCGCCGTGGTCATGCTGGAAAACGGCCGCATCGTCGAGCGTTACCAGAGCCTGATGAACGCCGGCGTACGCGTCCCCGCGTTCATCGAACAACTGACCGGCATCAGCAACGCCATGCTGCGCACCGCGCCGCCGGCCGAGCAGGTGATGAACGAGGTCAACGAGTTTGTCGGCTGCACGCCGCTGGTGGCGCACAACGCCTCGTTTGACCAGAAGTTCTGGGACTTCGAACTGGGGCGAATCAAGCGCACGCGGTTGCAGAATTTTGCCTGCTCGTTGCTCTTGGCCCGTCGCTTGATGCCGGCAGCGCCGAATCACAAGCTCGGCACGCTCACCACCTTCGCGCGCCTGCCGCACACCGGCCAGGCTCACCGGGCCATGGCCGATGCCGAGATGGCGGCCAACCTGATGGCGCATCTGGCTGAAGAATTGCGCGGCAAGCATGGCGTGCGCGAGCTATCGCACGACCTACTGTGCAAACTACAAAAAGTCCCCGCCGCGAAAGTCAGCGAACACCTGCAGCGCTACCGCTGACCTGAATCAAGTACAAAACCCCTGTGGGAGCGAGCCTGCTCGCGAAAGCGGTGTATCAGACAACATCAATGTTGAATGAAAAACCGTATTCGCGAGCAGGCTCGCTCCCACTTTGATTCGGTGTTGCTTGCTCAAAAGTGTACCGGCGCGATTAACGGGTTTTGTAACTTATTTTTGCCCGCCAGCCTTTCTAGAATATCCAATCCCAAGACTCTGACTGTCGAGCTGCTCATGTCCGCCCTGCGCCGTTTTTCCCTACCGCTGATCGCCGCGTTTTTTGCGCTATACGTGATTTGGGGATCGACCTATCTGGTGATCCGCATCGGCGTTGAATACTGGCCGCCGTTGATGCTCGGTGGTGTGCGCTTCGTGATTGCCGGCACATTGATGTACGCATTCCTGCGTTGGCGTGGGGCGCCGGCGCCGACGTGGGCGCAGTGGAAAGCGGCGGGGATCATCGGGATTTTGCTGCTCAGTTTTGGTAACGGCGCGGTGAGTGTGGCCGAACACACCGGTGTGGCTTCGGGCGTGGCGGCATTGGCGGTGGCGACGGTGCCGTTGTTCACTTTGCTGTTTGGTTATTTCTGGGGCGCACGCAATACGCGTCTGGAATGGGCCGGGGTCGCGTTGGGGATTATCGGCATCGCCATGCTCAACATGGGCTCCAACCTGCAATCGAGTCCGCTGGGCGCGGCGTTGCTGATTTTTGCTGCGGCGACCTGGGCGTTCGGTTCGGTGTGGAGCAGACATTTGACGTTGCCGCAGGGCGCGATGGCCAGTGCGGTGGAGATGTTGGTCGGCGGCGTGGTGCTGCTGATCGGTAGCGCGATGACCGGTGAACGCCTGCAAGCCGTGCCGCCGATGGAAGGCTGGCTGGCGCTGGCGTACTTGATCTTCTTCGGCTCGATCATCGCCTTCAATTCTTATATGTACCTGCTCAAGCACGTGCGTCCGGCGGCGGCGACCAGTTATGCCTACGTCAACCCGGCGGTGGCGGTGTTGCTCGGGATCGTGTTTGTCGGCGAGACCATCGGCATCGAAGAAGCGCTGGCGATGCTGGTGATCATCAGCGCCGTGGTGTTGATTGGTCTGCCGCAGTGGCGTCGTCCGGTGCAGCCGCCAGTCGTGGCGCCGACAGCCGTTCCCACAGAAACGCGTACGAATTAGGGTAAACTGCGCGGCATTGCATGCCTGCGTTATTTTTTCCTACGGTACTTCCATGACTTTCGCCACCCTTGGCCTGATCGAACCCTTGCTGCGCTCCCTCGAGAAGCTCGGCTACCAGACCCCGACGCCGGTTCAGGCGCAAGCCATTCCGGCCGTGCTGGCCGGTCGTGACCTGATGGCAGCGGCCCAGACCGGCACCGGCAAAACCGCCGGTTTCGCCTTGCCACTGCTGCAGTTGCTGGCCATGGAAGGGCCGAAAGTCGCCGCCAATTCGGTGCGCGCACTGATTCTGGTGCCGACCCGCGAACTGGCCGAGCAGGTTCACGAAGCCGTGCGCCAGTACGCCGAAAACCTGCCGCTGCGCACCTACGCGGTGTACGGCGGCGTCAGCATCAACCCGCAAATGATGAAGCTGCGCGGCGGTGTTGACCTGCTGGTGGCGACGCCGGGCCGTCTGCTCGACCTGTTCCGTCAGAAGGCGCTGAAATTCAATCAGCTGCAAACCCTGGTGCTCGACGAAGCCGATCGTATGCTCGACCTGGGCTTCTCCGAAGAACTGTCGAACATCTACCGCGCACTGCCGAAGAAGCGTCAGACGCTGCTGTTCTCCGCGACTTTCTCCGACGACATCCGCCTGCTCGCCGGGCAGATGCTCGACGATCCACTGACCGTTGAAGTCAGCCCGCGCAATGTCGCCGCCAACACCGTTAAGCAGTGGATCGTCACGGTGGACAAGAAGCGCAAGGCCGAACTGTTCGTGCACCTGATGCGCAAGAACAAGTGGAAGCAGGTGCTGGTGTTCGCCAAGACCCGCAACGGCGTCGATGCGCTGGTGGAGAAACTTCAGGGCCTCGGTGTGAACGCCGACGGTATCCACGGCGACAAGCCGCAGGCGACCCGTCAGCGTGCACTGGATCGGTTCAAGCTCAGTGAAGTGCAGATTCTGGTCGCGACCGACGTAGCTGCGCGGGGGCTGGATATTGAAGACCTGCCGTTGGTGATCAACTTCGATCTGCCGATCGTGGCTGAGGATTATATTCACCGTATTGGCCGGACTGGCCGTGCAGGTGCGACCGGTGAGGCGATCTCGCTGGTGTGCGCGGATGAAGTGAACATGTTGTCGGCGATTGAAATGCTCACGCGCCAGACCTTGAAGCGTCAGAACGAGCCGGATTTTGAGCCTGAACACCGTGTGCCGGACACCGATGCCAGCGGTCAGGTGATCAAGAAGCCGAAAAAACCGAAGAAGCCGAAAGCTTCGGGTGGTGGCGGCAAACGTAATCTGGGCAAGTGGGTGGACAGCGGCGAGACGCAGGCGCCGGAGCCATCGGTCAAGCCTGTGCGTAAGGTGCCGGTGTTTAACACTGGGCCGCGTAAGCGTAAGCCGTAACTCCTGTAGGAGCTGCGGCACGCTGCGATTTTTTGATCTTGCTTTTGAAGATCAAAAGATCGCAGCCTCGTTTCACTCGTCAGCTCCTACAGAGGTAGGGGGTGTTTGAGCCATTGCAGTATCCCCAACCCTGCCGCTCGCCCGCTGGCAAAACACCCAGTCAGCAAATACCCACCCGTCGGCGCCTCCCAATCCAGCATCTCCCCCGCGCAGAACACCCCCGGCAACGCCTTGAGCATCAAACGCTCATCCATCGCCTCAAACGTCACGCCCCCCGCACTGCTGATCGCTTCGTCCAATGGCCGCGTTTTCACCAGCGTCAGCGGCAACGCCTTGATCGCCCGCGCCAACAGCGCCGGATCAGCGAACGTCGCCCCATCCGTCAGCTCCCGCAGCAACGCCGCTTTCACCCCATCAATTCCGACCTGACTGTGCAGATGCTTGGCCATCGAGCGCGAACCGCGTGGCTTGCTCAACGCCGCTTGTAATTTATCCACAGGCCGGCCGGGCAGCAGATCGATGTGGATAACCGCCGCGCCGTATTGATTGATCGCCTCACGAATCGGCGCCGACAGCGCGTAAATCAGACTGCCCTCAATCCCGGTCGCGGTGATCACGCATTCGCCCAAGCGCGGAACGTCGTCGTTCAAACCAATGGCGATATTTTTCAGCGGCGCGCCGGCGAATTTGCTGACCATCAATTCGCTCCAGGCCTGCACCTCAAAGCCACAATTACTCGGCTGCAACGGTGCAAGTGCTACACCGCGTTGCTCCAGTGCCAGCATCCATGCACCGTCGGAACCGAGGCGCGACCAGCTGCCGCCGCCGAGGGCGAGCAGGGTGGCGTCGGGTTTGACGGTGATTTCGCCTTCGGGGCTGTCGATGCGCAGTGCGCCGTGTTCATCCCAGCCGAGCCAGCGATGGCGGGTGTGGATAACCACGCCGCTGTCGCGCAGGCGCTTGAGCCAGGCGCGTAGCAGCGGGGCGGCTTTCATGTCGGTGGGGAATACGCGGCCGGAGCTGCCGATAAAGGTTTCGATACCCAGATCATGAATCCATGTGCACAACGCGTCGGCGTCGAAGCCGCGCAGCAGCGGGGCGATTTGCGGTGCGCGTTCGGCGTAGCGCGAGAGGAACGCCGGGTAGGCTTCGGAGTGGGTAATGTTCATGCCGCCGACGCCGGCGAGCAGGAATTTGCGGCCCACCGAGGGCATGCCGTCGTAAATATCGACGCGGATTCCGGCCTGGCTCAGCACTTCGGCGGCCATCAGGCCGGCGGGGCCACCGCCGATGATGGCGACGTGAGCGGGGGAGGAGGCGGAATTCTGGGTCATGGCGCGCTGCGGTATGGCGGGATAAGGCGCGCATTCTAACAGCGCAGATCCCTTGTAGGAGCTGAGCTTGCTCGCGAAAGCGGTGTGTCAGCCACCGACAATATTGAATGTAAGACCGCTTTCGCGAGCAAGCTTTGCTCCTACAAGGTTGTGATGGTTAAAAATTAATCAGTGTTTTGTAGGGCCCGGACGGTATGGGCTGTAGGCCCTTTCACGCAGGTTATCCACAGGCAGTTCCACAGCGATTGTGGGTAACGCAGCACAGCTCAATGACAACCGTGTGACTGCCAGACCCGCTGCGCACTGTGATGGAGGATGCCGTGGCGGCGGGCGAGGGCGTGGCGATCCTTACTGTAGCCGCCGCCAATCACGCCCATCACCGGAATGTCGCGGCCCAGGCAATGGCGCATCACACTTTCATCACGGGCGGCGACGCCTTCATCCGTCAGTTGTAGATAGCCGAGGGCGTCGTCCTTGTGCACGTCGACACCGGCGTCGTACAGCACCAGATCCGGTTGATACAGCGGCAGCAAATAATTGAGCGTGTCATCGACCACCTTCAAATAATCGGCATCGCCCATGCCTTTCGGCAGCGGTATGTCCCAGTCACTTTCCGCTTTGCGTGCAGGAAAATTCTTCTCGCAGTGCAGGGAAACGGTAATCGCCTCCGGCGTGTCGTGAAGAATCCGTGCCGTGCCGTCGCCCTGATGCACGTCGCAATCGAAGATCAGCACGCGATTCACCCGGCCACTTTGCAGCAGGTAATGGCTGATGATCGCCAGGTCATTGAAGATGCAGAAACCCGCCGGGTAATCGTAATGCGCGTGATGAGTGCCGCCGGCCAAGTGACAGGCCAGACCATGTTCCAAGGCTTTTTCCGCCGCCAGAATCGAACCGCCAACCGCGCGCACTGTGCGTCGCGCCAAGGCGTCGTTCCACGGCAGGCCGAGGCGCCGTTGGTCTTCGCGGGACAACTCGCCGCTCATGTAGCGTTCGATATACGCACGGTCATGGGCGAGGGCGAGGATGTCGTTGGGGCAGATCTCCGGGCGCAGCAGGTCGGCATCGCGGGTCAGCCCGCTGTCGACCAGGTGATCGCGCAGCAAACGGAACTTGTCCATCGGAAAGCGGTGATCCGCCGGAAACTCGGGGCTGTAGTCTTCGTGGTAGATCAGCGGCAGTGGCATGGCGTATTCATGTAGGAAATGTTGGAAAGAGTGAAGGATCCTACCAGCGATGTAGACTTGCGGCATGGAAACGGAGGGGCACGATGGAGCCGATACTGGAACTGCAAAGCGCACGCTTGTTGATGCGCCAGTGGCAGGACGAAGATTTGCCGGCATTTGCGGCGATGTGTGCCGATCCTCAGGTCATGCGTTATTTTCCGGCTGCGTTGAGCCGACTCGAAAGCGCCCCGCTGATCGGGCGGATTCGCGGGCATTTTGCCGAGCACGGTTTCGGCCTGTGGGCGCTGGAGCGCAAGGACAGCGGCGAATTTATCGGTTTCACCGGGCTCGGCGTGGTCGGTTTCGACGCGCCGTTTACTCCGGCGGTGGAAATCGGCTGGCGTCTGGCCAAGGAACATTGGGGGCTGGGCTATGCCAGCGAAGCGGCGTGGACGGCTCTGCGCTGCGGCTTTGACCGGATGGCCCTGAAAGAAATCGTCTCGTTCACCGCGCAAATCAATCTGCCGTCGGAGAAAGTCATGCAGGCGATTGGCATGCATCACGCCCCTGACGATGATTTCGATCACCCCAAGCTCGCCGTCGATCACCCGCTGCGCCGCCACGTGCTGTACCGCATCACGCGGGAGCAGTGGCTGGAAACCTTGCATGGATAAGCAGACACAGACGTTTACAATGGCGCGATAGTGGCTCGCGCCAGAACCTGAATCGACCGTTGCAGCCAAGACTGCACGGCATTGCTTTGTGTGAGGAGAGTCTGAATGAGCCAAGTGTTGGAAGATCTGGTCGACCTGCTGACCCTGGAACCGATCGAAGAAAACCTCTTCCGTGGCCGCAGCCAGGACTTGGGTTTCCGTCAGTTGTTCGGTGGTCAGGTGCTTGGTCAGTCGTTGTCGGCGGCCAGTCAGACGGTTGAAGAAGCGCGCCACGTGCATTCGATGCACGGTTATTTCCTGCGTCCGGGCGACGCCAAGTTGCCGGTGGTGTATTCGGTTGATCGCGTGCGTGACGGCGGCAGTTTCAGTACGCGCCGGGTGACCGCGATCCAGAAGGGCCATCCGATTTTCACCTGCAGCGCGTCGTTTCAGTACGACGAAGAAGGTTTTCAACACCAGAGCCAGATGCCGGTTGTGGTCGGCCCGGAAAACCTGCCGTCGGAACTGGAGTTGTTCCAGCAACGCGCGCAACTGATCCCCGAGCACATGCGTGAAAAGCTGCTGTGCCCGAAACCGATCGAAGTGCGCCCGGTCACCGAAAAAGACCCGTACAACCCGCAACCGGCCGATCCGGTGAAGTACGTGTGGTTCCGTGCTGACGGTGCGTTGGCCGATATTCCGGCGCTGCACAAATACTTGCTGGCCTACGCCTCCGACTTCGGTCTGCTGACCACTTCGATGCTGCCCCACGGCAAATCGGTTTGGCAGAAAGACATGCAGGTCGCCAGCCTCGATCACGCGCTGTGGTTCCACAATGATCTGCGTGCCGATGACTGGCTGCTCTACGCGATGGACAGCCCGTGGGCCGGCAATTCCCGTGGTTTCTCCCGTGGCAGCGTGTACAACCGCGCCGGCCAATTGGTCGCTTCGGTGACGCAGGAAGGCTTGATTCGTCATCGCAAGGATTGGGCATGAGCCTGAAAGAGGTGAAGCACTGGGTGTTCGACATGGACGGCACGCTGACCGTGGCCGTGCATGATTTTGCGGCGATTCGCGTGGCGCTGGCGATTCCGCCGGAGGACGACATCCTCACGCATCTTGCGGCGTTGCCGGCGGATGAAGCGGCGGCGAAACATGCTTGGTTGTTGGAACATGAGCGCGATCTGGCGCTGGGTTCGACTCCGGCCGCTGGCGCTGTTGAGCTGGTGCGTGATCTGCATGCGCGCGGTTATCGCCTCGGTATTCTGACCCGCAATGCGCGAGAGCTGGCGCATGTGACGCTGGAAGCGATTGGCCTGGCTGACTGCTTTGCTGTCGAAGACGTTTTGGGCCGCGACGAAGCGCCGCCTAAGCCGCATCCGGGTGGTTTGCTGAAACTGGCAGACGCCTGGGACGTGCCGGCCAGCGAGATGGTGATGGTCGGTGATTATCGCTTTGATCTGGATTGCGGAAGAGCGGCAGGGGCGCGGACGGTGTTGGTGAATTTGCCGGATAACCCGTGGCCGGAGTTGGCGGATTGGCATGCTAAAGATTGTGTTGAGTTGCGGCGGATGTTGGTGGATTAAGATCAAAAGATCGCAGCCTGCGGCAGCTCCTACACAGGACAAATGTAGGAGCTGCCGCAGGCTGCGATCTTTTGCTTCTCTAATCGAACAGGGCTTTCTGCCCCTCCGGCGACGTCAGCATCCCATCGCCGTTGTGCCCAACCCCCGGCACTTCCACCAGCCGCTGATTGACCCCTTCCGGATGTCGGCGTAGCAAATAGCCGAAGTAAGATTTCCCACGCTCAAGACGGAACGCGCCCTGCGCTTCCGCCGCGCAACTCTTGTCCAGCGCCGGGTGATGCGGATCAATATCCTGCTGCCCGAGCAGATAGATCACCTCGCGTTTGACGTAACTGCTTTCAAGCTGCAGCGGCGTTTGCCCACCGGCGTACACCGGCATGTCTGCCAGCCCATATTTCCAGCGATTGAAACCCGGGCACTTGGCGTGATCGAACGCCGCCGGCCGCTGTTCATTGAAGTACGCGTAGGAGGACGGATTCGCCACCACATAACGCAGACGAATGCCGTTGGCCTTCAGCGCCGGTTGATCCTTGGCCAGCAGGGCATAGCGCTGCACCACCTGGCCGCCGCCGGAGTGGCCGAAAATCACGATCTGCTTCACGTCGGGAAACTGTTTGCGATCGGTAATACGCGCGACGATTTCATCCAGTGCCGCGTACGAACTCAACGGATTCGGCCCTGTGGATAAGCCGCCACCCATCCACTCATTGCCTTGCCAACGCAGCAACGTGGCGGGCAACGAGTACAGGGCGACATCGCTTCCATTGAGAAACTGCGGGGCGATCACCAGCGTGTGTGCGGCCTGTCCGGCCAGTTCGGCGGCGCTTTCGGCGCTTTTGCGATAGGTCTCGGCGTTGCGCAAACGGCCATGAATGACGATCAGCACACGCTCGATTTTTTCCGGCGCCGGGCCAATGCCCACCGCCATTTCCCCGGCCTTGAGTTGCAAGCGACCGGGGCTGATCGCATCGACACCTGCGGCGTGCGCGGTGCTGCCAACGATCAGTAACGCCAAAAGCCATTTATGCATTTACAGGTTTTTCGCCGCGAAGGTGTCGCACTGGCCGACCTGGCCCTGCGCGAATCCGGTTTTAAACCAGCGCACCCTTTGCGCCGACGTGCCGTGGGTAAACGAGTCCGGCACCACACGGCCCTGACCCTGTTGTTGCAGGCGATCATCACCGATGGCGTTGGCCGCGTTCAAGGCTTCTTCGATGTCGCCCGGTTCCAGCCAGTTCAAACGCTTCTGCGCACTGTAAGCCCAGACACCGGCCAGGCAATCGGCCTGCAATTCCTGACGCACCAGCAAACCGCCGTCGCCTTCCATCTGCCGACCTTGCTGGCGGGCTGTCTGAATTTTCGCCGAGACGCCGAGAAGCGTCTGCACATGGTGTCCGACTTCGTGCGCAATCACGTAGGCCTGAGCGAAATCGCCGGCCGCCTTGAAGCGTTGCGACATTTCCTGGAAGAACGCCATGTCCAGATAGACCTTCTGGTCAGCCGGGCAATAGAACGGGCCGGTGGCGGAGGTCGCCAGACCGCACGCCGAATTGACCCGGTTGCTGAACAGCACCAGGGTCGGATCCTTATATTGGCGACCGGCCTGCTGGAAAATCGAACCCCAGGTGTCTTCGGTATCACCGAGGATCGAGCGAACGAATTCAGCCTGTTCATCGTTGGCCGGCGGCGCCTGACGGGTCTGCGAAGTCGGTGCCGCTTGCTGGGTAGATTGCCCGGCGAGCTGGCCGAGGATCTGCAACGGATCCTGGCCGGTGATCCAGCCGATCCCGACGATCAGCAGAATCGCCCCGAGGCTCAGGCCTTTGCCGCCACCAAAGCGCATGCCGCCACCGCCACCGCCTGCATCATCACCCCGGGCGTCGACGACGTTGTCACTGCGTCGGCCTTTTTTCCATAGCATGTGGGAATCCTCTGTTGTACGTGGTGATGAGTGTTGCTGGTGCACGACGGTGGCGCCAGTCCGGTCGTCAGACCATCGTGATCGACGCCGGTTCTAAAGCAGATGCCGATATTGCCAAGCTTACAGCTGCGCGGCGTTGAAGGTATCGCACGCGTCGACGCGGCCGCTATCGAATCCTGCGCTGAACCAGGCACTGCGCTGTTGTGATGTGCCGTGGCTGAAGGTCTCGGGACGTACTGTCTGGTTTCGCGCACGTTGCAGCGCATCATCCCCGAGCACGCTGGCAGCGTTCAGTGCTTCGTCGATGTCGCCCGGTTCCAGCCACGCATGGCGTTGTTGCGCATGGTGAGCCCAGACCCCGGCCAGACAATCGGCCTGCAGTTCGGCGCGCACCTCCGGTCCTGAGTCGCCGGTCACAGGCTGCCTGGCGGACAGCGTGCGTTCAAACGGTGCGGAAATACCCAGGGCAATTTGCACGTGGTGGCTGACTTCGTGGGCGAGGATGTAAGCCTGAGCGAAGTCACCGACCACCGAAAAGCGCTCGGCCATCTGTTCGAAGAACGCCGGATCCATGTAGATGTTTTGGTTGGTGGGGCAATAGAAGGGGCCGCTTGACGCACCGGCAAAGCCGCAGCCCGATGCGATGCCATCGCTGAACAGGGTCAATGTGGGCGCCGGGTAATGTTGCCCGGTACTGGCAAATACCTGTTTCCAGGTGTCTTCGGTGTCGCCGAGTATCGATTCGATGAATTTGAGTTGGGGGTCGTCGACCGGCGCGATTTCCTGACTGATGTAGTCCTCAGCGGCAGACGTCTGTGGTGCGGGGTCGTAGCTCGAATAGAGCACTACGCCTGTCAGCGCGGCGGCGGCCAGTCCGGCGCCGATTTTTTTCCCTGTCAGTGTGCGGGCGTCCTTGCCCTCTCGCGTGTCGTTGACGTTGTCGCTGCGTCTTGCCTTGTTCCATAGCATGGTGCGGTCTCTCATAGGTTGATGGGGCGTTTTCGCCTCGCCTATGAATAACCGCACAGCTCAGGTTGTGCAGGGCAGATGTGTAAGAGCGCGTAAGACCGATCCTGCAACTGGCGTCTCGAACCGGGCAAACGCTGTTTTCCTACTCACTGATCAAACGCGTCCCACACCGGCGCGAAGTCCGGGCTGACCTGACGCTCGCGCTTCGACAGACTGGCAATCAGCGCCCGGTCTTCATCGTCGAGATTGACCTCAAGTGCCGCGAGATTGGCCAGTTGATTGGTTTTGCTGCTCGCCTTGGGAATCGCCGCGACGTTGTCTTGATCGAGCAGCCATTTCAGCGCGATCTGCGTCGGCAGCACGCCATGCTTGGCGGCGATCTGCTGGATCTCGGCAATGTGTGAAACCTTGTTACGCGCCAGCGGTGTGTAAGCTGTCAGCGCCAGATTGTGTTGGCGAGCGTAGTCGAGCAGGGCGTTTTGTCCGAGCAGGACGTGGTACTCGACCTGAATCGCTGACAGATCGATGCCGTATTCCTCGACGACTGTGCGCAGCAGCGGCAGCGGAAAATTCGCCACGCCGATATTGCGCGCCAGGCCTTGCTCCTTGAACGAAGCCAAGGTTTCGAGCGTGCGCGGCAAGTCCCAATCGGTGGTGGGCCAGTGCAGCATGAACAGGTCGACATAGTCGCTGCGCAAGGCCTTGAGGCTGCGATCCATCGAGTGACGCATGGCATCGGGTTGCAGTTGATCCCACCAGACCTTGGTGGTGACGTGAATCTGCTCGCGGGGTGTCGGCGTATTCGCCAGCGCTTGTCCGACGGCGTCCTCATTGTTGTAGGCCGCAGCCGTGTCAATGTGCCGATAACCGAGTTCCAGCGCTTGCTCCACGGCCTGGGTGCATTCTTCGCCGAGCATCGGCCATGTGCCGAGACCGAGTTTCGGCATGTTCAAACCCTGGGCATTAACGATGTGCTGCATGGTCGATCTCCTGTTCGAAAGCAGTGATGCCGGCGATGTGGCGAGCGGCGATGTAGCCGAACGTCAGCGCCGGGCCGAGGTTGATTCCGCCCGCCGGGTAGTGGCCGCCCATGATGCTGGCCATGTCGCCGCCCGCTGCATACAGCCCGGCGATAGGTTGTTGGTTGGCGTCGAGGACTTGCGCGTGAGGGTTGACCTTGAGCCCGGCAAACGTGCCGAAGCATCCCGGTTGTACTTTCACGGCATAGAACGGGCCGGTTTCTATTGGGGCAACGCAGGGGTTGGGAAGGTTCGCCGGATCGCCCTGTTTGCGGTTGTAGGGCGTTGCGCCGCGCCCGAATTGCGGGTCTTCGCCGTTGCGTGCATGGCGGTTGTAGTCATCGAGGGTTTGGCGCAAACCGTTCGAGTCGATGCCGCAAGCGTTGGCCAATTCCTCCACGCTGTTACCGGTTTTCAGATAACCGCTGCGGATAAATTCTGACAACGGAACCGGAAACGGCCGTGACATGCCGAGGCCATAGCGGCGCTGAAAGGCGTGGGTGCAGATCAGCCATGAGGCGACCTCTTCACCTGGCGGCGCCGCATTGACCATCGCGCTGACGTAGTCGAAATAGCCGTTGGCTTCGTTGACGAAACGCTGGCCGTTGCTGAGTACGCCGATGATGCCGGGTTTGCCGCGCTCGATGATGTGTGGGAAATGGCCGATGCTGCCGTCGGAATGAGGCACTTGCGAGACGGGTGCCCACGCAACAGGTGACGCAACGTCGGTGTTGACCCGCGCGCCGACGCTTTCGCCCAGCCGCAAGCCATCACCATTCACGGCCAGCGGCGGCAACGCCCAATGTTCGTGGCCGGTGGGCGTGCGTGGGAACAGGGCTTTGCGCCGTTGGATATCGTTGGCGAAACCACCTGCTGCGAGCACTACGGCTTTGCGTGCATGAACGCGGATCGGGCCTTTTTTGCTGTTGATCACTGCACCGCAAATGCGGTTTTCGTCGCGCAGCAGTTCAGTGACTGGCGCCGATTCCCACAGCAACACGCCGAGGTCTTCGGCCGATTTCGCCAGTCGCGCGACCAGTGCCACGCCGTTGACCAGTTGCAGCGCACGGCCATGCGTCGCGAGGTCAAACAGGTGCCGGGTGAAACGTCGCGTCACGTGCCATGCGGCTTTCAATGAGCGGGTCAGATTGAGGAATGCCGAGAGATCCGCGCCCGCCATGATCGGCATGCCCATGAAGGACGTTTCGCGCATGGTCGTACGAAGTCGCTTGAGCAAGCGTCCGACCTTGCGCCCGTTGTAGGGGGCGGCAATCACTGAGCGTCCGCCGGTGCCCGCGCCCGGGGTGTCGCCATGGATGTCGGCAATCGCGTTGCCGTCGGCGAATTGCAGTGCGGTGTGTTGCTCGAAAAACGCCACCATATTTGGCCCGGCTTCGAGGAAGGCATCGATCATCGCCGGGTCAAAATGCTCGCCCAGTTCATAGCGCAAATAGGTGCGCGGTTGTTCGACGTCTTCGATGATGCCGGCACGACGGGCCAGCGGATTACACGGCACCCACGCCCAGCCACCCGACCATGCGGTGGCGCCGCCGAATACCGAATCCTTTTCGACGACGATGACCTTCAGGCCATGCCACGCAGCAGTGACGGCTGCCGACAATCCGGCGGCGCCAGAACCAACGATCAAAACGTCGCAGTCGATAGCGGGAAGTTCGGCAGGCATCAAACATGGCTCCAGCGCTGAATTATTTTTGGAATTTGATTCCAGAAAATAACCATTGCTGCCGTCGGCCTACAAGCCTTGATACGACAAACCGGGCGGTTATCGAACAACCAGTTCCAGATTTCGCTTTGCAGCAGATGTCTTCTAGAATCGGCGAAATTTCATTTGGATTTCCCTATGGCCGGCAGTCAGATTGAACGGGTTTTCAGCGTGCTGGAAAGCCTTACCAGTGATCCGCGCGGGCTGCCGATGCAGACGCTTGCCGAGCAATTGGACATTCCGAAAAGTGCGACTCACCGCTTGCTCGCCGAGCTGATTCGTCTTGGTTACGTGAGGCAGAATCCGGAAACTTTGCGCTATCACTTGTCGACCAAACTGGTCGCGATGGGCTTTCAATATCTGTCGAGCAGTGGCGCCGATATTGTTCAGCCCGTGCTGGATCGGCTGGCGCAGGAAACCGGCGAACTGGTGCGTCTCGGTGTGATCGATGGCGAGCGGCAAACCTGGATTGCCAAGGCGCAGGGTGCGCGTACCGGTCTGCGTTATGACCCGGACATGGGCCGCGATGCGCCGCTTTTTTACACCGCGTCGGGGCATGCGTGGCTGGCGTGCATGAGCGATGCCGAGGCGTTGTCACTGGTTGAGCGACAGGCGGCGGAGGTGCCGGTGGGTATCGGGCCGAATGCGCCGCGCTCCAATATTGAACTGCTGGAACGGCTGCGTCTGGCGCGTGAGCAAGGGTATGCCTGGGTCGAGGAAAGCTCGGCGGTCGGCACGTCGGCGATTGCGGCGGTGGTGAAACATCCGGCGGATGGTCGGGTGATTGGTGTGCTCAGCATTGCCGGGCCGAGTGCGCGGATGCCGGGGGCGCGGTTGCATGAGTTGGCGCCGTTGTTGTTGAAGTTTGCGCAAGAGTTATCCGCCGCCAGCCTGGCTTCTGAATTGTTTATCTGACACTCCACAAACCCCCTGTAGGAGCTGCCGAAGGCTGCGATCTTTTGACTTTTTTTTTAAGATCAAAAGATCGCAGCCTTCGGCAGCTCCTACAGCGGATTTTGGTGATTCAGAAAGGGTGCGGTGTTCGCAGGGTTTTAAGGTTGATGGGTATTTGATTCTGGAACTCGGTTCTAAATTGTTGCTGGAGTTTTTTTCAGACAATAATCACAAAAGGATCGCGCCTTGAATTCGCCCCTTCGAATCGCCCTGATCGGCGCTGGCAATATGGGTCAGCAACATTACCGGCACCTGCAAACCCTCAGCGAAGCCAGCCTGTGCGCAGTGGCTGATCCCGGGCCGCAAGCCGCCACTCTTGCGGCTGAGTGGGGTGTCAGACATTTCGCCGATCACCGTCAGATGCTTGATCAGATCAAGCCAGACGCAGTCATCGTCGCCAATCCTAATAACCAACACGTCAGTACGGCGCTCGATTGTCTGGCGGCCGGTGTACCGGTGCTGCTGGAAAAGCCTGTCGGCGTGCATCTGGATGAAGTGCGCGAACTGGTCGCGGCGGTTAAACGCAGCGGCGTGCCGGTGTTGGTCGGCCATCATCGACGCCACAATCCGCTGATCGTCCGTGCCCATGAGCTGGTGCAAAGCGGTGCGCTCGGGCGTTTGACCACGGTCACCGCGTTGTTCCAGGTGCGTAAACCGGACAGCTATTTCGAGATCCCGTGGCGCCGTGAAGCAGGGGCGGGGATGTTGCTGACCAACCTGATTCACGACCTCGATTTGTTGCGTCACCTGTGCGGTGAAGTGCGTTCGGTGCAAGCGTTCACCGACAACTCGGTGCGCGGTTTCGCCAACGAGGACAGCGCGGCGGTGTTGCTGCAGTTTGCCGGCGGCACACTGGGCACGTTGAGCGGCTCCGATGCGGTGGCGGCACCGTGGAGTTGGGAGCTGGCCTCCGGTGAAAACCCGGCGTATCCGCGTCAGGCGGATCAACCGTGTTATCTGCTGGCGGGTACCGCCGGGGCGTTGAGTATTCCGCAGCTCAAGCGCTGGCATTACGCCGCTGATCAGGTGGACGCCGGTTGGCATGAACCGTTGTTGAGTGTGGAAGAGTCCTACGGCGGTGAGGAAGCTTTACGCTTGCAGTTAGAGCATTTCGTCCGCGTGGCTCGGCGCGAAGTCGAGCCGTTGGTCAGTGCTGCTGATGCCGCGCGCACCCTCGCGCTGATCGAAGCCATTCGCGAAGCCGCCTCCACCGGCCGTGCTTGCGCCCCTGCACTGATCGAGGCTTGAACATGAGCGAACGTATTCTCTCCCTGGCCAGCCTGACCGTGCTGGAGTTGTCGCCACCGCAAATGATTGAAGTCGCTGCTCGCGCCGGATACAGCCATGTCGGATTGCGTCTGGAACCAGCAACGCCCGAGGAATATCACTTTCCACTGGTAGCCGATAACGATTTGCGGCGTAGGACGATGGAGCGATTGCGCGACACTGGCATCCGCGTGCTCGACGTGGAAATCCTCCGTCTGAAACCGCAGACCGTTGTTGCCTATTTCGAGAAACTTCTTACGGTCGGCGCCGAGCTTGGTGCGACTGAATTGCTCGTCGCCGGTAACGATCCTGACGAGCAGCGACTCACGGATAACTTTGCCGCGTTGTGCGATTTGGCGGCGCCGCTCGGGTTGCATCCGCATCTGGAGTTCATGCCCTGGACGGATGCGCGCAACCTTGAGCAAGCGCTGCGGATTGTGGAAAACGCTAGTCGGGAAAATGCTGCGGTGTTGGTTGATGCGTTTCATTTTGATCGTTCGGCGTCAAAGCTTGAGGATCTTGCGAAGGTGCCATCGTCGCGACTGCGTTATGCGCAGTTATGTGATGTCGCAGGGCCGCGACCGTCAGACATGGCCGAGATCTTGCGTCAGGCGCGCAACGAGCGACGGTTTCCCGGCGAGGGTGATTGCGATTTGCTCGGGTTGCTGAAAGCGCTGCCGGCTAATATCCCACTGAGCCTGGAAATTCCTACGGTTAAACTGCTGGAGCAGGGCGTGAGTGGATTGGATCGGGCGCAGATGGCGATCAACAAGACTCGGGAATTGTTGGCGCGGCTGTAAGCGGTGCTGCGCACCTGTTCGCGAGCAAGCGGGTTTTACGCAAACCGTGTGGGAGCAAGGCTTGCCCGCGAAGCTTTTGATCTTTTTTGGCAACACAAGGAAACCCAATGACCGTCAGCACCCCGCTCTCCGGTGTCAACCAACCCTTCAAAGGGATCCTGCTGATTGTCGTGGCGACTTTCCTGTTCTCCAGCCACGACGCGCTGTCGAAATACCTCTCCGGTTTCTATCCGATCGTGATGGTGGTGTGGGCGCGTTATTTGGTGCACACCTTACTGATGGCGGGAATTTTTCTGCCTCAGTCCGGGCTGCGCGTCCTACGTACCAAGAAGCCGTTATGGCAGTTGGTTCGAGCACTTTGCCTACTCGGCACCAGCCTGTTTTTCACCACGGCGCTGCTGTACATCCCATTGGCGGAAGCCACGGCGGTCAACTTTCTTGCACCGGTGTTGGTCACGGCGTTGTCGGTGCCGCTGCTCAAAGAACGAGTGACACGCGGCCAATGGATCGCCGTCATTTGCGGCTTTATCGGCGTGCTGATCATCGTCCACCCGGGCGGTGAACTGTTCACGCCAGCGGTGCTGTTGCCGTTCTGCTCGGCGCTGTTTTTCTGCTTCTATCAATTACTCACGCGCAAGCTCGCGGAGATCGACAGTCCGACCACCAGCAACTTCTTCGCCGGGTTGTGCAACACGTTGGTGATGAGTGCGCTGGTGCCGTTCTTCTGGCAGGTGCCGACGCTGACCCACGCCGGGTTGATGCTGGCGCTGGGCAGTTGCGGGATGACCGCGCATTTGTTCCTGACCCAGGCGTTCCGCCATGCCGCGCCGGCGCTGCTGGCGCCGTTCGGGTATTGCCAGATCGTGTTTGCGGGGTTGTTGGGCTGGCTGCTGTTCAATCACACGCCGAGTGTGTTGACGATCATCGGTATCGCGGTGATCTGCTGCAGCGGACTGGCAGCAGCGTGGCAACAAAGCCGGAAACACAAACCCCTGTAGGAGCTGACGAGTGAAACGAGGCTGCGATCTTTTGATCTTCAACATCAAGATCAAAAGATCGCAGCGTGCCGCAGCTCCTACAGGAATTTATTCGGTGACGGTCGGGATCTTGCGCGGGGCCATGAAGTACATCCACGTCAGCGCAAGGAAATACATCGCCGGAATCAGGGTAAACAACACGGTGTAGTTGTTGTTGGTCACGGTCAGGATATGGCCGACGATCTGGGTCATGAACATCCCGCCGATCGCCGCGCACATGCCGCCGAAACCGAACACCGTGCTCATCATGTGCTTGGGCGTGTAGTCCATCACCAGGCTCCAGATGTTCGCCGTCCAGGCCTGATGCGCGCCGATCGCCAGAGAAATCGCCGCCACCGCGACCCACAGATTGGCCGAGCCAGCCGCCATGATCACGCCGATGATGCAGCAGGCGAACAGCAACATCGACAGCAGCCGCGCCTTGATCGAGTTCATCCCGCGACCGATCAGGAACGAAGACAGAATGCCGCCGCCGACGCTGCCGAAGTCAGCCGTCACGTAGATGATGATCAGCGGAATACCCATCTGGGTGACGTTGATGCCCAGGTTGTATTGCTGATTGAGAAACGGCGGCAGCCAGTACAGGTAGAACCAGAACACCGGCGCGGTCAGCGCATAAGCGATGGCGAAGGCCCAGGTGCCGCGCATCCGCAGGATTCTCGAGAACGGCACGCGGGCCTGTTCCGGTTCAACTTCCTGCTGGATGTAGTCCAGTTCGGATTGCTTGACGCTCGGGTGATCTTCCGGGTTGAAGTATTTCAAACCCCAGAACAGCAACCAGATCCCGCCGAGCGCCGACATGCACAGGAACGCCGCTTGCCAGCCCCAGACGTGGAGAACCAGCGGCAGCAACATTGGCGTGAACATCGCGCCGACGTTGGTGCCGGCGTTGAAGATGCCGGTGGCGACCGCACGTTCGCCAGCGGGGAACCACAGGCGCGTGGTTTTCACGCAGGCCGGGTAGTTCGCCGCTTCGGTGAGGCCGAGGATAAATCGGCAGACCATGAAACCGACCGCCGATGTCGCCAGGCCGTGGGCGCCGGTGGCCAGGCTCCAGAGCAGCACGGCGCAGAAGAACACGCGTTTGACGCCGACCCGGTCGATCAGTCGACCTTGCAGGACGAAACCGATCGCGTAGCCGACCTGAAACCAGAAGTTGATGTTGGCGTAATCCATCGCCGTCCAGCTCATTTCCTTGGCGAGGATTGGCTGCATGACGCCGAGGGCGGCGCGGTCGATGTAGTTCAGGGTGGTGGCGAAAAACACCAGCGCCAGCATGCCCCAGCGGGTTTTGCCGACCGCCATGGCGCCGCGGATCTTGTCGCCGATGCCACCTGAGGCAGTGCTCATGGCCGGAGCCATGCGGGAAGTCTGTGAAGGAATCATGTGTTCCACCCGTTTTTGGATTTTTTATTTGGTGTGCTTTTTTTCTTTGCACGCTGCGACCGGTGGTTCATATCCGGACTCAATGTGCGGTCGATGGTGGGCAGTGGACGAAAAATCGTCAATTCGCCAAACCGCCATTGTGTTCGATAATCGCACGCAAAACTAACCGGGTAGTACACTTTAAATTGCTGCCGCGTTCAATGCAGCCAATAATTTCCCCACTATAAAAACCCATCCCATGTAGGAGCTGCCGAAGGCTGCGATCCTTTGATCTTGATTCTGAAAAGCAACATCAAAAGATCGCAGCCTTCGGCAGCTCCTACAGTAAAGATCAAGCGGCGCAGTCCGGGAGTTGAAACATGCAGCGTTCCATTGCCACCGTTTCCTTGAGCGGCACCCTGCCGGAAAAACTCGAAGCCATTGCCGCCGCCGGGTTCGACGGGGTGGAGATCTTCGAAAACGACCTCCTGTACTACGACGGCAGTCCGCGAGAAATTAAACAGATGTGCGCCGATCTCGGCATCGCCATCACCCTGTTTCAGCCGTTCCGCGATTTCGAAGGCTGCCGCCGCGATCGCCTGGCGCGCAATCTTGAGCGCGCCGAACGCAAGTTCGACCTGATGCAGGAACTCGGCACCGACCTGGTGCTGGTCTGCAGCAACGCCTCGGCGGACAGCGTCGGCGATCAACAAATTCTAGTCGATGACCTGCGCTTGCTGGCGGAACACGCCGGCGCGCGCGGCTTGCGCATTGGTTACGAAGCGCTGGCCTGGGGTCGTCACGTCAATACTTATCAACAGGTCTGGGACATCGTGCGTCAGGCCGATCATCCGAGCCTCGGCGTGCTGCTCGACAGCTTTCACACCTTGTCGCTGAAGGGCGATCCGCGCGCCATTGCCGACATTCCCGGCGACAAAATCTTCTTCGTGCAAATGGCCGACGCGCCGATTCTGCAGATGGACGTGCTGGAGTGGAGCCGGCATTTCCGCTGCTTCCCGGGGCAGGGCGAATTCGATCTACCGGGGTTCCTTGCACCGATCATTCAGAGCGGTTACACCGGGCCGCTGTCGCTGGAAATTTTCAACGACGGCTTCCGCGCCGCGCCGCCACGGGCCAATGCTGCCGACGGTTTGCGTTCGCTGCTGTACCTGGAGGAGAAGACTCGCCAGCGTCTGGAGCAGGAAGCGACGCCTGTGGCCAACCGCGAAATTCTTTTCGAAACGCCGCAGGCCAGCGAGTACAACGGCATCGAGTTTCTCGAGTTTGCCGTCGATGAAAGCCTCGGTGCCAAGCTGTCGAATTGGCTGGAACGCTTGGGTTTCGTCAAGGCCGGGCAGCACCGCTCCAAGAGCGTGAGTCTGTTGCGTCAGGGCGACATCAACCTGATTCTCAACTCCGAGCCTTACTCTTTCGCCCACAGCTTTTTCGAAGCCCACGGCCCGTCGTTGTGCGCCACCGCCGTGCGGGTCAAGGACAGCGCCAGTGCTTTGGCCCGCGCCGTGGCTTACAAAGGTCAGCCCTATCGCGGACTGGTCGGCCCCAACGAACTGGAACTGGCGGCAGTGCGCGCGCCGGACGGTAGCCTGATTTATCTGGTCGATGAACAGGCCGACGTCTACGGCACCGATTTCAACCTGCTGGCGGATGCCCCGGCCCGTGGCGGCCTCAAGCGCATCGACCACATGGCCATGGCGCTGCCGGCCGACAGCCTCGACAGTTGGGTGCTGTTCTACAAGAGCCTGCTGGATTTCGAAGCGGATGATGAAGTGGTGCTGCCCGACCCGTACGGGCTGGTGAAGAGCCGCGCACTGCGCAGTCGCGACAGCTCGATCCGCTTGCCGCTGAATATCTCAGAGAACCGCAACACCGCGATCTCCCACGCGCTGTCGAGTTATCGCGGTTCCGGTGTGCATCACATCGCCTTCGATTGTGACGACATCTTCGCCGAAGTCAGTCGCGCCAAAGAGGCCGGTGTGCCGCTGTTGGATATTCCGCTCAACTATTACGACGACCTCGCCGCACGTTTTGATTTCGACGACGAATTCCTCAGCGAGCTGGCGTATTACAACGTGCTCTATGACCGTGATGCGCAGGGCGGCGAGCTGTTTCACGTCTACACCGAGCCGTTCGAAGGACGCTTCTTCTTCGAGATCATCCAGCGCAAAAACGGCTATGCCGGTTACGGCGCAGCGAATGTCGCGGTGCGTTTGGCGGCGATGGCCAAATCACGCAGCGGCGCCGTTCGCCAGGCGAAGTTGTAGGAAATTCGTAAACGCGGGATTAAACACGGCTCGCGCGGCTTCCTTCACTGTGCGGCGCGGGCCCATAATCGCCGCCTGTGCAGTGATGGCCGTGAGCCCGCAATGACGATAAATTCAGAACTTTCCGCAGCTACTGTCGTGCCCGTCGTAGAGCCGCGCAAGAGTCGCAAAAACAACCCGGAAAAGACCCGCGAGAACATCCTGCAGGAGGCGATCGTCGAGTTCGTCCAGCAAGGTTTGTCCGGTGCTCGCGTCGACGCGATCGCCGAGCGCATCCACACCTCCAAACGCATGATCTATTACTACTTCGGCAGTAAGGAGCAGTTGTACGTCGAGGTGCTGGAGAAGCTTTACGGCGATATCCGCAGCACCGAAAACCGTCTGCACCTGGCCGAGCTGGCGCCGGTCGAAGCGATTCGCCGATTGGTTGAATTTACGTTTGATCACCACGATCGCAACGTCGATTTCGTGCGCATCGTCAGCATCGAAAACATTCACAATGCTGAATTCGTGAAGCGTTCCGATGCGATCAAGGCGATGAACAACACCATCCTCGATTCACTCGGCGAGATTCTGCGTCGCGGTGCTGACGAAGGTGTGTTCCGTGCGGGGCTGGATGCGCTGGATGTGCATTTGTTGATCAGTTCGTTCTGCTTCTATCGCGTGTCGAACCGGCACACGTTTGGCGAGATCTTCCAGATCGACCTGCCGGATGAAAGCATCAAGCAGCGGCATCGCGAGATGATCTGCGAATCGGTGCTGCGCTACCTGCAAGCCTGACAATCAAAAGATCGCAGCCTTCGGCAGCTCCTACACCGATCCCTGTAGGAGCTGCCGCAGGCTGCGATCTTTTGATCTTCAGCTGTTCATGCTTTGAAAATGCGCCAGCATCCGCTGCGCATCCGGCACCACGCCGCTGAACAATTCAAACGCCTTCACCGCCTGAAACACCGCCATGTTGCCGCCATCCAACGTGCGGCAACCCAACGCGCGAGCATTACGCAGCAGCTCGGTTTCCAGCGGGAAATAGACAATCTCCGCCACCCACAATTCCTTGCGCAGCAACTCGACTGGCACTGGCATGCCCGGCAGTTTGGCCATACCCATCGGCGTGGTGTTGACCAGACCATCAGCCAGATTCAGCGTACTCGGCAAATCCCGACCCGCCACCGCACGACCGAAGCCGAAATGCTGATTCAAGTTGTTCGCCAGACTTTCCGCACGCTCAATGTCGACGTCGAAAATACTCAGTTGCTGCACGCCTTCGCTCAATAACGCGTGGGCCACTGCCGCGCCCGCACCGCCGGCGCCCATCTGGACGACACGTTCGCGGGCAGCGTCCTGCAAACCACGGCGAAAACCCTCGGCAAAACCCAGACAATCGGTGTTGTGACCGACGCGCTTGCCGTCCCTCAGCACCACCGTGTTGACCGCGCCGATGCCCCGAGCTTCCGGCGACAACTCATCAAGCAGCGGAATAATCGCCTGCTTGCACGGAAAAGTAATGTTCAGCCCGGTGTAGTTCATCCGCTCAGCTGCCAGCAGCAGATCGGGCAGGGCGGTGCTGTCCATTTGCAATTGATCGAGATCGATCAATCGATACAGATAACGCATGCCCTGCGCATCACCCTCGTGCTCATGCAGCGCCGGCGTGCGCGAAGCCTGAATACCGGCACCGATCAACCCGGCGAGAATTACGTTGGAATGCGACATGCGATTCACCCCTTCAGCCGCTGACTGAAATGTTCCAGCGCCAGGCGATAGCCATGACTGCCAAACCCGGCCATCACCGCCGTGGCAATTGCCGAGACAAACGAGTGATGACGAAACGGTTCGCGGGCGTGGACGTTGGACAGATGCACTTCAATCACCGGCAATTCACTGGCCACCAGCGCATCGCGTATCGCCACCGACGTGTGCGTCCACGCTGCCGGGTTGATCACGATCCCGGCGCAACGACCGCGCGCCGCGTGAATCCAGTCGAGCAATTCGCCTTCGTGATTGGTCTGGCGAAACTCCACGGCCAGGCCGAATTCTTCAGCCGCGCGACCGCACAGTGCCGAAATATCCGCCAGGGTTTCGTGACCATAAGTCGCTGGCTCGCGGGTGCCAAGCAGGTTCAGGTTCGGGCCGTTGAGCACCAGAACGATAGGGGGCATGAGGGGTAACTCCACTTATTGTTTTTGGCTTTGGCCAGAGGTTTCGGCCTGTGGAGATAAAATGTACTAGATGGTTACCATGGTCAATTGAACAAAAATGCACGTGGCGTTTTATGTTCGGTGATCGCACAGAAGCAATATTTGGTAGAAATTCTGAAGCAGGAATGAGACATAAATTTCACACTTGAAATCAGTTAACCTAACTGATGGGTTAGTATAGGTGCGCAGCTAAAAGAAACATGCAATAGCGATCGTGATGCGAGATGGGCATCCCGCTCGCACGTTTCGAAGGAGTGGAAATCGATCTATGAAAGTCGTCAAAGCTAAGCCATCCACACGTCGCCCCCTGACGGAGGAGATGATCGACGCCGCCATCCTGCAAGGGGAGGCTCGCCGGGCGAGTAGCTTGCAGGCGGTCTCCGTAACCTTTGAAGAATCATCTCTGGTCATCCGTTTTGAGGATGGCAGCGGTGTGTTGCTACCGGTGAACCAGTATCCAGAGTTTGACGGGTTTGATGCAGGCGATTACGAGGGGCTGACAGTCGGGTTCGCAGGCACTGCGCTTTGCCATGAGGGCAAAGACCTTGACGTTTCCATTGCCGGGATGATTTCAGCGAGCCCGTCACTCATGAAGATGGCCGCGTCGGTGGTTGCATCGCGTAACGGTCGTCAAAGCAGTGCTGCAAAGTCCGAAGCTGCTCGAGCGAATGGCAAAAAGGGCGGGCGACCACGCAAGGCCGATCCCGCGTTGTAAACACCCACAAAAAAGCCGTCAATCACGACGGCTTTTTTGTATCTGGCATTCGCACTCAACGTCGGGTCAGTAAGACACCCGATTCCATGTGGTGCGTCCACGGGAACTGGTCGAACAACGCGCACTGGGTGATGCGGTGCGTGTCGTGCAACTGGGCGATGTTGGCCGCCAGGGTTTCCGGGTTGCAGGAGATGTACAGAATGTTGTCGAAACGCCGGGTCAGTTCGCAGGTGTCCGGATCCATGCCGGCGCGTGGCGGGTCGACGAAGACGCTGCCGAACTCGTAGCTCTTCAGGTCGATGCCTTGCAGGCGACGGAACGGGCGCACTTCGTTGAGCGCTTCGGTCAGTTCTTCGGCGGACAAACGCACAAGGGTGACGTTATCCACAGCGTTTTCGCTGAGGTTGCTCAGTGCCGCGTTGACCGAGGTCTTGCTGATTTCGGTGGCCAGCACTTTGCGCACGCGGGTGGCGAGCGGCAGGGTGAAGTTGCCGTTGCCGCAGTACAACTCCAGCAAGTCGTCAGTGCGATCACCGAGCGCTTCGTATGCCCAGTTGAGCATCTTCTGGTTCACGGTGCCGTTCGGCTGGGTGAACGCGCCTTCCGGTTGGCGATAGCTGAAGGTGCGACCGCCGACTTCGAGTTTCTCGACCACGTAATCGAGGCCGAGCACTTCGCGTTTGCCTTTCGAGCGACCGATGATGCTGACGCCGAGATCCGCCGCCAGTTTGGTCGCCGCCGCGTGCCAGTGCTCGTCCAGCGGACGGTGATAGCACAGGGTGATCATCGCATCGCCCGACAGCGTGGTCAGAAACTCGACCTGAAACAACTTGTGGCTCAGCGCCGAACTGGCCTGCCACGCCGCTTTCAGCTGCGGCATCAACTGATTGATGCGCAGGCTGGCGATCGGGAATTCTTCGATCAGGATCGGCGTGCGTTTGTCGTCCTGAGCGAACATCGCGTAATGCCGATCGCCGCCCTCGCGCCACAGGCGGAATTCGGCGCGCAGACGGAAGTTCTGCAGCGGCGAGTCGAACACGGTCGGCTCGGGGGCATCGAACGGCGCCAGCAGGTCACGCAAGCGCGTGACCTTGGCTTCGAGTTGCTCGGCGTAAGCCTGGGAATCAAATGTCATGCGTTGAACCAACCCAACTTGATCACGAACAGAATCGACAGAATCACCAGCGCCGGGTTCAGCTCACGGGCGCGACCGGACAGTAACTTGATCACCGTCCAGGAGATGAAGCCGAAGGCGATGCCGTTGGCGATCGAGTAAGTGAACGGCATGGCCAGCGCGGTCACCACAACCGGCGCGGCAACAGTGATGTCGTCCCAGTCTATTTCCGCCAGGCCTGAAGTCATCAACACGGCGACGAACAGCAGTGCCGGTGCAGTGGCGAACGCCGGAACGCTGGCTGCCAGTGGCGAGAAGAACAGCGCCAGCAGGAACAGAATCGCCACGACGATGGCGGTCAAACCGGTACGGCCGCCAGCACTGACGCCGGCGGCGGATTCGATGTAGCTGGTGGTGGTCGACGTACCCAGCAGCGAACCGGCCATGGCCGCGGTGCTGTCGGCGATCAGTGCGCGACCCATTTTCGGCATGTGGCCGTCCTTGCCCATCAGGCCGGCGCGCTTGGCGACGCCGATCAGGGTGCCGGAGTTGTCGAACAGGTCGACGAACAGGAAGGCGAAAATCACGCTGACCAGACCGATGTCCAGTGCGCCTTTGATGTCCAGTTGCAGGAAGGTCGGCGCCAGCGAAGGTGGCATCGACGTCACGCCGCCGAACGGGGTGAAGCCCATGGCGATGGAGGTGATGGTCACCGCGAGAATGCCGATCAACACCGCGCCGCGCACTTTCAGCGCTTCGAGGGCAACGATCAGGGCGAAGCCGAGGGTCGCGAGAATCGGTGCCGGTTGTTTCAGGTCACCGAGGCCGACCATGGTCGCCGGGTTGCTGACCACGATGCCGGCGTTGTGCAGGGCGATCAGCGCCAGGAACAGGCCGATACCGGCGGCAATCGCCGAGCGCAGCGGCAGCGGGATGCTGTTGATGATCCATTCACGGATGCGGAAGATCGACAGCAGGAAGAACAGCACCGCCGAAATGAACACCGCACCCAGCGCCACTTGCCACGTGTGGCCCATGTGCAAAACAACGGTGTAGGTGAAGAAGGCGTTCAGGCCCATGCCCGGCGCGAGGGCGATCGGGTAGTTGGCGATCAGGCCCATGACCGTCGAGCCGATGGCAGCTGCCAGACAGGTGGCGACGAACACCGCACCCTTGTCCATGCCGGTCTCGCCGAGAATGCTCGGGTTGACGAACAGAATGTAGGCCATGGCCAAGAAAGTCGTGATGCCCGCCAGAATCTCGGTGCGCACGTTGGTGTTGTGTGCCTTGAGTTGAAACAGCCTTTCCAGCATGTCTGCTCCCCGTGGCGCGCGTAGCGCCGTGAATGTATCGACCTCAACAGCAAAGCACAGACCGTCGCAAGCGCCTGAGAAATTGTGATGGGCCGGAAAAAGCCGCGCATCATACCAGCAGCATGGGGGATTGGCTGCGATCGTCGGCGATGTTTTGCAGTCAGGCGAAGTGAGCCATACTGCGCGCCTGTTTTGGGGGGAAGGTCATGATGGGCGTCAAGCGCAATTTCATTCGATCGTTGGGGCTGTTTTGCACGTTTATGGCCAGTGTGCCAGCCGTTATGGCGGCAACGGCGCCACCGTTGACCAGTGTGCAGGTGCTCAAGGTGCAATCGGCGGCCTGCGGCATCGAAAATATTTCTGATGGGCAGGACAAGACGGCCTGCGACCACGGCGGTGCCAACATCAAGGTGTATGTGCTGGAAATGGGTTACGGCCGCGTTCCCAATGCCGCACTGGACGGTTTTGAACTGGACGGAATGAAAACCCAGGTCTGCGCCTACGGCAACGGCAACCTCACGCAATGCACCGGCGCCGCGTCGAAGGTCGTCGGCACGCTGTACATCTTTGATCTGGATGGCAAGCAGGAAGGCACGTTCACCTACAGCAACACTTCTATTAACGCGCCGGGCAACAAGGTTTCAACGCAGCTTTACATCAAGTAACGGCTGGCGCTGCGCGATCCAGGCGAAGCTGACTACGCTTAAAGGATCACCCAGCGGACACAGCCTATGACCTTTAGAGCCCTGATTACCCTCGCCGAGGGCATCGATGATCTGCAAAGCGTGACCCTCATCGACGTGCTACGCCGTGCCGGCATCGAAGTCGTCGCGGCCAGCATCGAAGGCCGGCGCATGCTCACCTGCGCCCGCGGCACCCGCCTGACTGCCGACGGGATGCTTGTCGATGTGCTGGCGCAGACCTTCGACCTGATCGCTTTACCCGGCGGCGCCGTCGGTGCTCAACACCTCGCTGCACACCAACCTCTGCAACAAATACTTAAGGATCAATCCAGCGCCGGACGCCTGTTCGCCGCCATCGCCGAATCCCCGGCCGTCGCCCTGCAAGCTGCTGGCGTGCTGCGCCAACGCCGCATGACCTGCTTGCCCAGCGCCAGTCATCAACTGTCGGGCTGTACGTTTGTTGATCAACCGGTAGTGGTCGACGGCAACTGCATCACCGCGCAAGGTTCTGGCGCGGTGCTGGAGTTTGCCTTGGCGCTGGTTGAGCAACTGGGGGGCAAGGCGCTCAGGGCGAAAGTGGCGGGGGAGTTGTTGGTGTGAGTCGATCAGGCGTGTGCAGCGATCGGTTGAATTGGCGGCTGCTCGCGATGTTCTGCTTGCCACAGATCGTAATCAGTTTGAACACCCAGCCAAACGCGAGCCTTACCAATGCCCGCACGCTCCAGGCGTACAGCCAGATCCGGGCTGATCGGCGCATGACCGTGCAATACACGCGAAAGATGTGGGCGCGCAAAACCCAGATGCCGTGCCAGTTCGGTAACACTGATGCCCAAATCGGGCAGAACATCCCTCAACAGTGTTTCGCCGGGGTGTGGCGGGTTGTGCATGGGCATGAGCCTGCTTGCTATTTGTGCTGAAAGGATTTGATCATGGGGCGAGTGTAAGGCGATACATTACACTCAGTGCGGTATCTATGTACCGCACATTTTCATCTGATGTGTGTTTGGCCTGCCGATTTTGCCGATGAACTCAAACCTTCTTCTCTTCCACCGGCACATGCATCCGGTCCCGATTCGCCAGCGTCGGAAACAACTTGATCCACGTCCCCGTCACCACCAGCGTGCCGATCCCGCCCATGACCACGGCAGGCACGGTGCCGAACCAGTGGGCGGTGACGCCGGATTCGAATTCGCCCAGCTGATTGGAAGCGCCGATGAACAGGCCGTTGACCGCGCTGACCCGGCCGCGCATTTCGTCCGGTGTTTCCAGTTGCACGAAGGAGGCGCGGATGACCATGCTGATCATGTCTGCCGCGCCGAGTACCACCAGCACCGCCAGCGAGAACCAGAACGAGGTCGACAGACCGAAGGCGATGGTCGCGACGCCGAAGATGCCGACCGCAGTGAACATCACCCGACCGACGTTACGTTCCACGGCAAATCGTGCGAGGAACAGTGACATCCCCAGCGCACCGACCGCTGGCGCCGAGCGCAGCAGGCCCAGACCCCACGGGCCGGTCAGCAGAATGTCCTTGGCGAACACCGGCAGCAGCGCCGTCGCACCGCCGAGCAGTACCGCAAACAGATCCAGCGAAATCGCGCCGAGAATATCCGGGCGGCTGCGAATGAAGCGGATCCCCGCCAGCAACGAATCCAGTGTGGCTTTGCCTTTGTTCAATGGTGTTTGCCGCGCGGGCAGGTTGAGCATAAGCGTGCAGGCGATCACGTAGAGCAGCACGGTCGGGCCATACACCCAGACGCTGCCGAACGCGTAGAGCAAACCGCCAAGGGCCGGGGCGACGATGGTCGCTGACTGTTGCGCCGATTGCGCTGCCGCGACGGCTCGGGGGAACAGGGCGCTGGGCACGATGCTCGGCAGCAATGCCTGAGTGGTCGGCATCTCGAAGGAGCGCGCCGCACCGAGCAGGAAGGCGAGGATGAAGATCATCTCGCGGGTGACGTGATCGGTGGCGCTACCAATGGCCAGCGCGAGGGCGATCATGGCCTGCAACGACTGGCAGATCGCTGCGACTTTGCGTCGGTCATAGCGGTCGGCGACATGCCCGGTGTGCAGCATGAACAGCACGCGCGGGGCGAATTCGACCAGACCGACCAAACCCAGGTCGAGGACGTTGCCGGTCAGTTGATACAGGTTCCAGCCAATCGCCACGGTGAGCATCTGAAAACCGCTGGCGGTGAAAATCCGCGCCATCCAGAACGCGAGAAAGGGACGATGGTGGCGTAACAGCAACGGCTCTTGGCTGGGCATCTGAGGGCAGGTCTGGTTCGAGGGGAACCGCGAGGTTATCACCAGTCTGTAACAGGAAGTTGCTATGACAAAAAATTTAGTTAGCCAGACATCGATTTTTTTTGCGGTGCAGATTTGCTTGTGTGGCGAGGGGATTTATCCCCGATGGGCTGCGAAGCGGCCCCAAATCCATTCAGACATGCTTTTTCAGATAAACCGTGTTGCCGGGTTTGGCGACTGCTGCGCAGCCGGTCGGGGATAAATCCCCTCACCACAGAGGTTTGTGCAGGCCTGGGGATCTGTACTGTTTTCCTCCCTGCCAGCGTTCTGTGGATTTGTTGCAAAGTTTTGCCACGGTTATGAGGCAACTTGTCACGCGGCAAACGACCACGCGGGTCAACCGCAAAAATGGGACTACTCTTTCAACGTTGCTTGATCCAGATCAAGACCCCAAACGGCATTGATCAGACGGCCAGTTGGCCAGACTCCCTGCGTTGCGATGGTTTCAAAAAGAACGAATCCGAATTCGCCGCACTCCATATCCGTGGGGGCAGTAGTGCAAGGGGCCACAAGCCCCGCCGCCGGTATTACCTGACAGAGGAAGCCATATGTTCGGTTTAGAGGCACTAGATCTCGCCCGAATTCAATTCGCGTTCACCATCTCGTTCCACATCCTGTTCCCGGCCATCACCATCGGTCTGGCGAGTTACCTCGCCGTGCTCGAAGGCCTGTGGCTGAAAACCCATAACGACACGTACCGTGACCTCTACCATTTCTGGTCGAAGATCTTTGCCGTCAACTTCGGCATGGGCGTGGTCTCGGGGTTGGTCATGGCCTACCAGTTCGGCACCAACTGGAGCCGTTTCTCGGACTTCGCCGGTGCCGTCACCGGGCCGTTGCTGACCTATGAAGTGCTCACGGCATTCTTCCTTGAGGCCGGTTTCCTCGGGGTCATGCTGTTCGGCTGGAACAAGGTCGGGCGCGGATTGCACTTTTTCTCCACGGTGATGGTGGCCATCGGCACGCTGATTTCGACCTTCTGGATTCTCGCCTCCAACAGCTGGATGCAGACCCCGCAAGGCTTCGAGATCATCAACGGTCAGGTGATTCCGACCGATTGGTTTGCGATCATTTTCAACCCGTCGTTCCCGTACCGCTTGATGCACATGGCGACGGCGGCGTTTGTGGCCACAGCGTTTTTCGTCGGTTCCTCGGCGGCCTGGCATTTGCTGCGCGGCAAGGACAACCCGGCGATCCGCACCATGCTCTCGATGGCGATGTGGATGGCGTTGATCGTCGCGCCGATCCAGGCGGTCATCGGCGACTTCCACGGCCTCAACACCCTCAAACATCAGCCGGCGAAAATCGCCGCGATCGAAGGCCACTGGGAAAACAAGGGCGACGAAGCCACGCCGCTGATCCTGTTCGGCTGGCCGGACATGAAAGAAGAGCGCACCAAATTTGCCGTAGAGATCCCGTACCTCGGCAGCCTGATCCTCACGCACTCGCTGGACAAACAAGTGCCGGCGCTCAAGGAATTCCCACCGGAAGACCGGCCGAATTCGACCATCGTGTTCTGGTCGTTCCGGATCATGGTCGGCCTCGGTTTCCTGATGATCTTCACCGGTCTGTGGAGTCTGTGGCTGCGTAAACGCGACACGCTCTACACCTCGCGTCCGTTCTTGTACCTGGCGTTGTGGATGGGGCCGTCCGGTCTGATCGCGATTCTGGCCGGCTGGTTCACCACGGAAATCGGCCGTCAGCCGTGGGTGGTCTACGGACTGATGCGCACGGCGGACGCGTCTTCCAACCACAGCTTTATGCAGATGAGCATCACGTTGATCATGTTTGTCGTGGTGTATTTCGCCCTGTTCGGTGCCGGTCTCGGCTACATGATGCGCCTGGTGCGCAAAGGGCCGAAGATCAGCGAAGGCACAGAGACGCCGGACGGTGGCCCTGGCAAAAAACGTACACCGGCCCGTCCGTTGTCCGCTGCCGACGATTCGTCCGATGCCGATCACGGCGACGACGTTCGCCTGACCAAGGAGATTTGACTCATGGGTATTGATCTTCCGCTGATCTGGGCCGTGATCATCATCTTCGGCATCATGATGTACGTGGTCATGGACGGCTTCGACCTGGGCATCGGGATTCTCTTCCCGTTCATTCCCGGCAAAGTCGACCGTGACGTAATGATGAACACCGTCGCCCCGGTCTGGGACGGCAATGAAACCTGGCTGGTACTGGGCGGCGCGGCGTTGTTTGGTGCGTTTCCGCTGGCGTATTCGGTGGTGTTGTCGGCGCTGTATCTGCCGCTGATCTTCATGCTGATCGGCCTGATCTTTCGCGGTGTGGCGTTCGAGTTTCGCTTCAAAGCCAAGGACGACAAGCGTCACTTGTGGGACAAGGCGTTCATCGGCGGTTCGGTGGCGGCGACGTTCTTTCAGGGCGTGGCGCTCGGTGCGTTCATTGACGGCTTGCCGGTGGTCAATCGGCAATACGCCGGCGGCTCACTCGACTGGCTGACACCGTTCACGCTGTTCTGCGGCGCGGCACTGGTGGTGGCGTACGCCTTGCTCGGCTGCACCTGGCTGATCATGAAGACCGAAGGCAAGCTGCAAGAGCAGATGCACAATCTGGCGCGGCCACTGGCATTCGTGCTGCTGGCGGTGATCGGTGTCGTCAGTCTGTGGACACCGCTGGCCCACCCGGAAATCGCCACGCGCTGGTTCAGCATGCCGAATCTGGTCTGGTTCATGCCGGTGCCGATTCTGGTGTTGGTCACCCTGTACGGGTTGATTCGGGCGGTGGCGCGTAATGCCCACTACACGCCGTTCCTGCTGACGCTGGTGCTGATCTTCCTCGGCTACAGCGGCCTGGGCATCAGCCTGTGGCCGAACATTGTGCCGCCGTCGATCTCGATCTGGGACGCCGCATCGCCGCCGCAGAGTCAGGGCTTCATGCTGGTGGGGACGCTGTTCATCATCCCGTTCATTCTGGGTTACACCTTCTGGAGCTACTACGTGTTCCGCGGCAAGGTCACCCACGAAGACGGCTACCACTAAGCGAAACCCTGTGGAAGCGAGCCTGCTCGCGATGGCGTCGGCAACGGCGCCATTGATCTAACTGAGGATCGAAACAATGCCCGGCAAACATTCCCTGCACGACATTGAACAAGCCGAAAAAAAACCGCTGTGGCAGCGGCTCGGCTGGCTGGCCCTGATCTGGGCCGGCAGTGTTGGCGTGTTGTTCATCGCCGCCAGCCTGATGCGCATGTTCATGAACGCGGCAGGCCTGACCACGCACTGAATCTGAATCATCCCCGTCCCGGCGCCTTCGGGTACGGCTTTGTAACCCTCCGCATGGAGGGTTTTTTTTGCCCTGAAGATTATTTTCGGGCTTTGAGAATCACGAACTTCGGCGTCGCCGCGACTTGCTCGACACCCCGGAACAGCCGCGCCAGTTTGCTGTGATAACCCAGATGACGGTTGCCGACGATGTACAACGCGCCGCCCACCACCAGTGCCTCACGCGCCTGCTGAAACATGCGCCAGGCGAGAAAATCGCCGACGACTTGCTGCTGATGGAATGGCGGATTGCACAGCACCACGTCCAGTGATTGCGGCTCTTGCCCAGCCAGACCGTCGCCAGCGCGAACAATCACTTCACGATCACCCAGCGCCGCGCGCCAGTTTTCAGCGGCCGATTGCACCGCCATGAACGATTCATCGACCAGCGTGTACTGCGCGTCAGGGTTGTGCAGCGCACTGGCAATCGCCAACACGCCGTTGCCACATCCGAGGTCGGCGACGCGTGCGCTGCCAAGGTTTTTCGGCAGATGCGGCAGGAAGGCGCGAGTGCCGATGTCCAGGCCTTCACGGCAGAACACGTTGGCGTGGTTGAGCAGTTCGATGGCCGGTTCGTCGAGGCTGTAACGGCTCGGGTAGGGCGAAATAGCCGGGGCTTTCGCTTCCGGCGTGGCGATCAACAGTCGCGCCTTTTTCACGGCGAGCGATGCTTGCACCGGGCCGATGTAGCGCTCCAGCAGATCACCGGCAGCGCGTGGCAAATGTTTGACCATCGCCGCTGCGATGACTTCGGCGCCGGGAGCGAGTTGCCCTTGCAGGCGAATCAATTGTTCTTCGAGCAGCGCGAGGGTTTTCGGTACGCGGATCAACACGCGATCGAAAGGCCCGACCAAAGGCTCACTCGCCGGAATCGGCCGAATGGCATCGAATGCCTGACTGTTGCGCAGCAAATTCTTTTCCAGTCCCTGAAAGCCCAGAAACGAGTCGCCGCTGCTGCTCACTTCAACCTTGCCCAGCAAACTGGCGGCTAACGCGCCGAAGCTGTCATTGAGCACCAGCACCCGCGTGCTCGCCGCAGGCTGTTGCGCGGCCAGATGATTGAGCAGGTATTCGTCGGCGGCATCGAAAGCTTGCAGCGGTTCGTTCTGCTGTTCGGGTTGGCGAATCAAGTCGAGTTGGGCGAACGGTGTATCGAGCAAAGGCATGGGGCGGGGACTCAGGGTAATCGAGGGATGTCCCGCAGCCCTGGCATTGTGCGGCGGAACCGACCGAGTGGACTGCAACGCGGGTAGATGGCGTTAACACTCAGGAAGGCCACAAATGGTACGTTTTTTTCTATTCAATTACCCGCACGTTTTCTGTTCGTGCGAGGCCGGCCGTTTAGATATACCCGGCCCGGGCGGCGGCAATGACCGCAGAGATCTTGTTGCACACCTTGAATTTCTCGATCAGGTGCTGGACGTGATAATTCACGGTTCGCTCGCTGAGGCTGAGAATCTTCGAGATTTCATACGCCGTTTTGCCTTGGGCGGACAATTGCACCACTTCCAGTTCGCGCGGCGACAAATGCGGTTGTCGGGCCAGGGCGGGCTTGGGCAACGATTGAGCGAACAAATCCGTCATGTGACTGGTGATGTAAAACAGGCAGCCAAAATGCTCGTAAAGCTCAATCGAATTGACCGGCCCATCGCTTCTGGCCAGGCTGAGGGTGCTACAGACACCGAACTCTTCGCGATGAAATGATTGCGACCAGCCGTGCCGCAGTCCTTCGTGTTGCAGGGCGCGCCAGCGCTTTGGGGCTTTGTCGTAGGCAGTCTTGCTCCATACGAAGGGCAACATTGAACCGTGGCAGTGCGTGGTGACGGGATCAATCTCATCGCTCGGCTCCTGTTCATGGCGTTGTTTCCAGTCGTCGGAAAAGTTATTGATCTCCAGCGTATTGAAGTGCGCCTCACGATAAGTAGAGGCCACGTTGATCGCGCAAAAATCGAAGCCGATGTTTTCCGCGAAGCTCAGCAGAATCGGGTAAGCGCTATCTATGTTTTTTGCGAACGTCAGTTGCCTTAACTGCGACTCCTTCCACTTTTCCATTACAAACGCTCCGTGTACTTGTTACTTGAGGGTGCGTTGGATCCAATGCGCACGAAACCGAGTGTAGGACGTTTCCTACGTCGCGCTGCGATTTTTTTGCTCTTTGTGCTGATGCTTATTTGTATAAAACGTTATTAGTAAGTTGTTAATTTAATATGAAGGTCGACATGTTAGTTAACTTAATGTTCTATTCAGTTAATGTCGCTGTTAGTACAACTTGTTGTGGGTAAGGCAGTCGATGCGTAATACCACTACAAATTGGCGGTTTTAACGTACGGCGCTTTGCGAGAGACTACGAACATCGTCGAATGGAGCGCCACATGACCGCCAGCGCAGAAAAATTCACCCGCCAGACTCTGCTTGATGTGCAGCCGCTGACCGCGAATCTGTTCACCTTGCGTACCACTCGTGATGCAGGCTTCAGGTTTCGTGCAGGGCAATTCGCCAGACTCGGCGTCACCAAGGCTGACGGCAGTACGGTTTGGCGTGCTTATTCGATGGTGTCCTCACCGTTTGACGAATTTCTCGAATTCTTCTCGATCGTGGTGCCCGGCGGCGAATTCACCAGTGAACTGAGCCGGCTTGAAGCGGGCGATACCTTGCTGGTCGACCGTCAGGCCTTTGGTTATCTGACGCTGGATCGTTTTGTCGACGGTCGCGACCTCTGGCTGTTATCCACAGGCACCGGCGTGGCGCCGTTTTTGTCGATCCTGCAGGACTTCGAAGTCTGGGAGAAATTCGAGCGGATCATTCTGGTCTACAGCGTGCGCGAGGCCCGCGAACTGGCGTATCGACAGTTGATTGCGGAATTGGCGCAGCGTGACTATCTGGCCGAGCATGCCCACAAGCTGCAATTTATCCCCACCGTGACCCGTGAATCTCATCCCGGCGCACTGAATGGGCGTATCACGACGCTGATCGAAAACGGTGAGCTGGAGCGGGCGGCAGGCGTCGAGCTGACGGCTGAGCACTCGCGCGTCATGTTGTGCGGCAATCCGCAGATGATCGATGACACCCGCGCGTTGCTCAAACAACGGCACATGAGCCTGAGCCTGACGCGCAGGCCTGGTCAGGTTGCGGTGGAAAACTACTGGTAAAAAAAACGGCGCCCCGAAGGCGCCGTTTTTTGTTCCAGCAGGATTACTCCGGCCGGCTGTTCTGCGCCTTGAGCAGGTCGCGGATCTCGCCCAGCAGTTCCTCTTCTTTGGTCGGAACCGGTGGCAGCGTTGGGGCCACAGCCTCTTCACGCTTCAGGCGGTTGATGGCTTTAACACCCATGAAGATCGCGAAAGCGACGATGATGAAATCCAGAACGGTCTGCAGGAATTTGCCGTAGGCAAGCACCACCGCAGGGGCGGCGCCATCAGCGGCTTTAAGCGTGACGGCTAAATCACTGAAGTCCACGCCTCCGATCAGCAGGCCGATCGGCGGCATGATCACGTCACCGACGAATGACGAGACAATCTTGCCGAAAGCGGCGCCGATGATGATACCGACGGCCATGTCGACCACATTGCCTTTGACCGCGAAGGCCTTGAACTCACTTAGCACGCCCATAGGTTATTTCCTTGTTACAGATGAGATTGGTGTACGCAGTGTAAATCAGCAAAACGCGTCCTGCGCGAAACACCTTCTTACAATGCACATTTTTTATCGACACGCTCTTTGCCGAATAGTTTGAAAAGTGCCATTGAATTGCCCTCGAAACTTGTACGTGCAAGTGCAAAGTCCACAACTTCTGTACAGGTTTAATATTGATACAGTCGCAGGCAAGCGAAATGCCTTGGTCAAAGACAATGCCGATGTATGCGTTATCATCGCTGTTTTTGCCCCGGGGGTTCTGATGGCCAAGGCCAAGCGCATGTACGGCTGCACCGAGTGCGGCGCAACCTTTCCCAAGTGGGCCGGGCAGTGTGGCGAATGCGGTGCCTGGAACACCCTCACCGAAACCATGATCGAAAGCGGCGGTGCCACGGCGCCAAGCGGTCGCACCGGTTGGACCGGCCAGCAGGCGCAGATCAAAACCCTTGCCGAAGTCAGCGTCGAAGAGATTCCGCGTTTTTCCACGGCATCCAGTGAACTGGATCGCGTGCTCGGCGGCGGTCTGGTCGACGGCTCGGTGGTGTTGATCGGCGGCGATCCGGGCATCGGCAAATCGACGATTCTGTTGCAGACCTTGTGCAACCTCGCCAAGAGCATGCCGGCGCTGTACGTCACCGGCGAAGAATCCCAGCAGCAGGTGGCCATGCGAGCGCGGCGTCTCGGCTTGCCGCAGGATCAACTGCGGGTGATGACCGAAACCTGCATCGAAACCATCATCGCCACCGCCCGCCAGGAAAAGCCCAAGGTGATGGTGATCGACTCGATTCAGACGATCTTCACCGAACAACTGCAATCGGCGCCCGGTGGCGTGTCTCAGGTGCGTGAGAGTGCAGCACTGCTGGTGCGTTATGCCAAGCAGAGCGGCACGGCGATTTTCCTTGTCGGCCACGTTACCAAGGAAGGCGCGCTGGCCGGCCCGCGTGTTCTCGAACACATGGTCGACACCGTGCTGTATTTCGAAGGTGAGTCCGATGGTCGTTTGCGGTTGCTGCGCGCGGTGAAAAACCGTTTCGGTGCCGTCAACGAACTGGGCGTGTTCGGCATGACGGACAAGGGTTTGAAAGAAGTCTCCAACCCTTCGGCGATTTTTCTCACACGGGCGCAGGAAGAAGTCCCGGGCAGTGTGGTGATGGCAACGTGGGAAGGCACCCGGCCGATGCTGGTGGAAGTGCAGGCGCTGGTCGATGACAGTCATCTGGCCAACCCGCGACGGGTAACGTTGGGGCTGGATCAGAACCGCTTGGCGATGTTGCTCGCGGTGTTGCATCGCCATGGCGGGATTCCGACGCACGATCAGGACGTGTTTCTCAACGTCGTTGGTGGGGTGAAGGTGCTGGAAACGGCGTCTGACCTGGCGTTGATGGCGGCGGTGATGTCGAGTTTGCGCAATCGGCCGTTGCCGCATGATTTGTTGGTGTTTGGAGAGGTTGGGTTGTCTGGCGAAGTGCGTCCTGTGCCCAGTGGCCAGGAGCGCCTGAAGGAAGCCGCGAAGCATGGCTTCAAACGCGCGATCGTGCCCAAAGGCAATGCGCCAAAAGAGTCCCCGCCGGGTTTGCAGATCATCGCCGTAACGCGCCTCGAACAGGCCCTCGACGCTCTCTTCGAATAACCAGAGATCCCCTGTAGGAGCTGCCGGAGGCTGCGATCTTTTGATTTTGGTTTTCAAGATCAAAAGATCGCAGCCTCCGGCAGCTCCTACAGGGGCAACCATCAGATCTCGATCAACGCACCCAACTCTCGCTCCAGCTCCTGCGGGTCCGCCAGGTTCAGCTCGATCAAGCGCCGCAACCGCTGGATCGACTCCAGACTGATATGCCGGCAAACAAACCCCAGCTGGCCGTTCTCTTCGTGCGCCAACTGCACGTCCATCTCGATATCAATCTCATCGCTCAGATGAATGTCGACGAAGAAATCCTTCTCGGCATCCCCCAGCCAAGGCTCTGGCCGCTCGATCAGCAAGCCTTTGAGCGACAGGTCTATCAGCTTGACCGGCCAGATGTACTCGCCCTGACTCAGCTCGGTTCTGGCATCGAACGCAATACGTTTGAAGCGACGACGATTGGCTGGGTGCTCGCTCATGGCGCAATTCTCCGGAAGTTCGCTGACTATAGACCCGCATTGTCTAAGCGTACCAGCGCAGACGGGCCACTCAGACCAACGTCGGGGTATGGCCTTTGGCGCCGTAAGCGCTAAACTCGGGGTGGCTGTCTTTCTTGTCCACCCTGGCTGGAATAATAAAATGAAAAATAATAATAGCCTGCTACGCCACTTACCCTGGCTATTGCTGGCAATCGTAGGAGCGTGCGCCCTGGGCGTAGTGGCATTGCGCCGAGGCGAGGCGATCAATGCCTTGTGGATTGTGGTCGCCGCTGTGGCCATTTATCTGGTTGCGTACCGTTACTACAGTCTGTTCATCGCACACAATGTGATGCAACTTGACCCGCGTCGGGCCACCCCCGCCGTGCTCAACAACGACGGTCTGGACTTCGTGCCGACCAACAAACACATTCTTTTCGGTCACCACTTCGCGGCCATCGCTGGCGCGGGGCCGCTGGTTGGTCCGGTATTGGCGGCGCAGATGGGTTATCTGCCCGGCACGCTGTGGCTGATTGCCGGTGTGGTGCTGGCGGGCGCGGTGCAGGACTTTATGGTTCTGTTCATGTCGACCCGTCGCAACGGCCGTTCCCTGGGCGACATGGTGCGTGAAGAAATGGGCCGGATTCCCGGCACCATCGCACTGTTCGGCTGCTTCCTGATCATGATCATCATCCTCGCGGTGCTGGCGCTGATCGTGGTGAAGGCACTGGCCGAGAGTCCGTGGGGCATCTTCACCGTAATGGCGACCATCCCGATCGCGATGTTCATGGGCATTTATATGCGCTACATCCGCCCGGGCCGCATCGGCGAAATCTCCGTGGTCGGCGTGTTGCTGCTGCTCGGTTCGATCTGGCTGGGCGGGCAGATTGCTGCTGATCCGGTATGGGCCAAGGCCTTCACCTTCACCGGCGTGCAGATTACCTGGATGCTGGTCGGTTACGGTTTCGTCGCAGCATCGCTGCCGGTGTGGCTGATTCTGGCGCCGCGTGACTACCTCTCCACGTTCCTCAAAATCGGTACCATCATCGCCCTGGCGATCGGCATCCTGGTAACCATGCCCGAGCTGAAAATGCCGGCGCTGACCCAGTTCGTCGACGGCACCGGTCCGGTGTGGAAGGGCGGTCTGTTCCCGTTCCTGTTCATCACCATCGCTTGCGGTGCGGTATCGGGTTTCCACGCACTGATTTCTTCGGGCACCACGCCGAAGCTGCTGGATAACGAAACCAACGCCCGTTACATCGGTTACGGCGGCATGCTGATGGAATCGTTCGTCGCGATCATGGCCATGGTTGCCGCTTCGGTGATCGAGCCTGGCGTGTACTTCGCCATGAACAGCCCGGCCGCTGTGGTCGGCAGTGATGTCGCTTCGGTTGCGCAAGTGGTCTCCAGCTGGGGCTTTGCGATCACGCCGGAAGCGCTGCAAGCCGTGGCGCATGACATTGGCGAAACCACCATTCTCGCCCGTGCCGGTGGCGCGCCGACCCTGGCGGTCGGTATCGCGCAGATCCTGCACAGTGTCCTGCCGGGTGAAAACACCATGGCGTTCTGGTACCACTTCGCGATCCTGTTTGAAGCGCTGTTTATCCTGACCGCTGTCGACGCCGGTACTCGTGCCGGACGTTTCATGCTGCAGGATTTGCTCGGCTCCTTCGTGCCAGCGCTGAAACGCACTGAATCGTGGACGGCCAACCTGATCGCCACCGCCGGTTGTGTGGCGATGTGGGGCTGGTTGCTGTATCAGGGCGTGGTCGATCCACTGGGCGGCATCAACACCTTGTGGCCACTGTTCGGTATCTCCAACCAGATGCTGGCCGGTATCGCGCTGATGCTCGGCACCGTGGTTCTGATCAAAATGAAGCGTCAGCGCTACATTTGGGTCACCTTGCTGCCAGCCACCTGGCTGTTGATCTGCACCACGACGGCGGGCTTCATCAAACTGTTCGATGCCAACCCGGCAATTGGCTTCCTGTCGCTGGCCAAGAAGTACAGCGATGCGTTGGCCAGTGGTCAGATTCTGGCCCCGGCGAAAAGCATCGAGCAGATGCAGCACGTGATCTTCAACGCTTACACCAACGCAACGCTCACCGCGCTGTTCCTGTTCGTGGTCTTCAGCATCCTGTTCTATGCGCTCAAAGTCGGCATCGCCGCCTGGGGCAAAAAAGAGCGTACGGATAAAGAATCGCCATTCCAGGCTCTGCCGGATGCGTAACCAGAGGATTGCAGCATGTTCAATGACCTGAGTCGCCTCGGTAAATACCTCGGTCAGGCCGCGCGCCTGATGGTCGGCATGCCCGACTACGACACCTACGTCGAGCATATGCAAACCAAACACCCGGACAAACCGGTGATGAGCTATGAGATGTTCTTCCGCGAACGTCAGGAAGCCCGTTACGGTGGCAAGGGTGGGCCGAAGTGCTGTTGAGGCACATGATGGTTCAGGCAACACAAGCACTGTAGGAGCACAGCTTGCTGGCGAAAGCGATCTTGATGACGCCTTCGCTGGCAAGCCAGGCTCCTACAGTTTTTTTGCGTGAGGGAGATTTAATTTGTCAGCCCCAATCCCGGTCACGGTACTCAGCGGTTTCCTCGGTGCCGGCAAGACCACTTTGCTGCGCCACATTCTGAAAGCCGAGCACGGCCTGAAAATCGCCGTGATCGAAAACGAATTCAGCGACGCCGGCATCGACACTCAGTTGCTCGGCGACGAGCCGGTGCAAGTCATGACCCTGGCCAACGGCTGCGTCTGCTGCACCATTCACACCGACCTGACCAAAGCGCTGTACCTGCTGCTCGAGCGTCTGGACAGCGGCGAAATTGCCTTCGATCGTCTGGTCATCGAATGCACCGGCCTGGCCGATCCAGCGCCAGTCGCCCAGACCTTTTTCATCGACGAGGAATTGCGCGAGCGTTACCTGCTCGACGGCATCATCACCTTGGTCGATGCCGCACACGCGGATGTGCATCTGAGCCAGACCATCGCCCAAGCGCAGATCGGTTTTGCCGACCGCTTGCTGGTGAGCAAGACCGATCTGGTCGACGAGGCCACGTTCACCGCGTTGAGCGAACGCCTGACGCGAATCAACCGTCGCGCGCCGATTCGTGTGGTTGATCACGGCAACATCGATCTGGCTGAGCTGCTCGATGTACGCGGCTTCAATCTCAACGCCGATCTGGGCGGCGGCTTGAGTTTGCGTCCGGTGAGTAAGGCGCCGTCGATCGATCGTATTTCCAGCCTGGTGCTGCGCACCGATCAACCGCTGGATATCGATCAGCTCAGCGAGTTCATGAATGAATTGCTGGAAGAGCACGGCAAGCAATTGCTGCGTTACAAAGGAGTGCTGAGCATTGCTGGCGAAGATCGTCGCTTGGTGTTTCAGGGCGTGCTGAAACTCTATGGTTTCGACTGGGACACCGAATGGGCCGAGGGTGAGGCGCGGGACAGTGTGATCGTGTTTATTGCTGATGATTTGCCGGAAGAGAAGATTCGGGCGGGGTTTGCCAAAGTAGTGGCGGGCTGATGATTCCTGGTGTCAGTGATGGCCTCTTCGCGAGCAGGCTCACTCCTACAGTTGCAATGCGTTCCCCTGTAGGAGTGAGCCTGCTCGCGATAGCCATCTAACCAGCAACACCAGGCTCAAGGTCTGAACCCAGCAATGTCTGCTCAAGATGATCCAAATGCCGATTCATCAACATCCCGGCCCTGGAAGCATCCCCACATTCAACCGCCTCAACCAACGCCAAATGCTCCCGCCAAGCGCAACAGCTGTGCGCAGAAACCTCGCACCGCGCAATCGCCAACGAAGTAAGCGGTACCAGACTGCCCAAAAAATGCGCCAACGGCACATTCCCCGCCATCGTCGCCAACGTCAGATGAAACTCCCCCGACAAGCGAATCGCCGCCCCGCGCCGATCCTGCTCAACCGCCAGCCGCTCACGCTCGATCAACCCACGCAAGCGTTTCAAACCCTCAGCCTGCGGACGCTGACACGCCAACCGCACCAACGTGTTCTCGGCCAATCGCCGCGCATGCAAGGTCTGCCGCGTTTGCTCGCGATCCGGCGCCGCCACACGCGGACGATGATTGGCGCGCAGCACAACAACTTGTTCATGGCTCAGTTGCGTCAGCACCCGCCGCACGTCCGCGCGAGTCACGCCGAACATGTCTTTCAAACTGTCTTCGGTGAAACGGCTGTCCGCATCAAGGCGCTGTTCCAGAATCGCATCGAACAGTCGCGGGTAAAGATCCTCCGCCGGCGCGCGCAAGCGAGAGAAGGGCAGGGGCGTCGTGCTCTCGCGAGTGTGCGACGCTGAAGCGAAACTGTTCATGGCCTGTCTCCTGTAGGAATCAGCGACTCAGGTTGTCATCCGGAATATTCAGCTCGATGCCCATGCGCTGACCTTCTTGCAGAATGTGCCGACGCATTTCCGCGCTGGCCTGCGCGCTGTTCTTGCTGCGGATCGCACGTACCACGGCCTCGTTTTCTTCAAGGCGTTCGGCCAGATGTTCCGGGGAGTTGCGCAACACTTCGGCGCTTTGCTTGAGGGCATTGCTGGTTTGCTGCACCACGCTTTGGAATATCGGGTTTGACGTCAGGGTGAACAGCTCTTCGTGGAAGGCGATGTAAGCGCTGACGCCGGCTTCACTGTCGCCGGCCTCAAGGGCTTCGCGCATGTCCATCAAAGTCAGGCGCAATTGGCCGACTTCCTTGCTGCTGATCGACTGCGCCACCAGACCGACTATGAATGGCTCAAGGGTGTAGCGCAGTTGCAGCACATCTTCGAGGCTCGCCCCGGCGACCGCGCTGTCGTGGCTTTGGCTGTCGCTGAGTTGTGCATCGAGGACGACCACGCCTTTGCCCGGCATCGAACGGACGAGGCCGAGGGTTTCCAGAACGATCACCGCTTCACGCAGGCTCGGGCGGCTGATGCCCAGTTGTTCGGCGAGTTCGCGCTGGCCCGGCAGCATGTCGCCCGAGCGCCATTGGCCACGGGCGAGGGCGGCGCGGAGTTTTTCGACGACTGAGTTGACTACGGTTGATGTGGTTATCACTTGTTTTGCTCCGTGAACCTTCGTGCAAGCCGCAGGCAAGATCAAAAGATCGCAGCCTGCGGCAGCTCCTACAGGTCAGAATTCCTGTTGGTGGGCGGGTGCCGCTGTTTTTCTCGGCTGAAAGTTATAGCCCTGTTCGCCGTTGAGCACCTTGTTTGCCCGCTGCACGTCGATGTCTTTTTCCCAACGGGCGATCGCAACCGTGGCGACGCAGTTGCCGATCAGGTTGGTCAGCGCGCGGCCGATGCCCATGAACCAGTCCACGGCCAAGACCAATACCAGACCGACCACCGGGATCGCCGGAATCGCGGTCAGTGTCGCCGCCAGAATCACCAGTGCCGAACCGGGAATGCCGTGGGCGCCTTTCGAGGTGATCAGCGACACCAGCAGAATCGTCAGCAAATCGGTCATCGCTAGCGGCGTACCGGTGGCGTTGGCGATGAACACGATGGCCAGCGTCAGGTAGATCGAAAAACCATCGAGGTTGAACGAGTAGCCGGTTGGAATCACCAGCCCGACCGTCGAACTGCCAATGCCCAAGTGTTCGAGTTTGCGCATGATCTGCGGCAACACGGCGTCGGATGACGCGGTGCCCATGACGATCAGCAGTTCTTCACGCAGGTACTTGAGCAGCGGCCACATGCGCAGGCCGGACAGGCGCATGACAGTGCCAAGGATCAGCGCGACGAAAGCCATGCAGGTCAGGTAAAACAAACCGACCAGGCTGCCCAGATGCTGCAGCGAATCGAGGCCATATTTGCTGGTGGTGAAGGCGATGGCGCCAAACACGCCGATCGGCGCCAGACGCACGATCATGCCCATGATGCGGAAGATCACATGGCTCAATTCGTTGATCAGTCGCGAGATCCCGGACGCCGCTTCGCCGACCAGATTCAACGCGCTGCCGAACAGCACCGAGAACAGCAGCACCTGCAGAATGTTGTTGTCGGCGAAGGCGCCGATCACCGAAGTCGGAATCAGATCCATCAGGAACTGCGTGGTGGTGTGCATGTGCTGGCCGCGCTGGGCGATGTCGCCCATGTCGGCAGCGGACAACTGCTCCAAGTGGATATTCGCGCCGCTGCCGATGCCGGTGCTGAAGGCGAAGACCAGACCGATCACCAAGGCGATGGTGGTGAGGATTTCAAAGTAGATGACCGATTTGAGGCCGATGCGCCCGACCTTCTTCAGATCGCCCGCGCCGCTGATGCCGCTGACCACTACGCAGAACACGATCAGGCCGATGAGCATCTTGATCAGTTTGATGAAACCGTCGCCGAGCGGTTTGAGCTGGGCCGAATATTCAGGAAGGGTCAGCCCGCAGACGATGCCGAGCACCAGTCCGAGAACCACTTGGAGGAAGATTGAACGCGAGCACCATCTGAGCATGGGAGGAATCCTGGTCGTGTCCTGGCTGCCGTGCGCTTGAACGCATCAGATTCAGGACTTAATTATTGTGGTCTTACCGGTATGTCCAGTGCAGGCGCAGTCTACGCTGGGGTTTTTCTTTAATACAAGGGGGAATCGCGAAATTGGCAAGACCGGTCTGACCGGTGGTTAAATCAAAAGATCGCAGCCTTCGGCAGCTCCTACATTTGGAATGCGTTCACCTGTAGGAGCTGCCGAAGGCTGCGATCTTTTGATCTTTTTGCAGGCGAAAAAAAACCGGCCAATCACACTTGGCCTGTTTTTCATGCTGCGGATTTAACGTCGCAATTAAGCGCCGTATACCGGCAGTTTCTTGCAGATGGCTTTGACTTTCTCACGAACGGCGTCGATCACCGCTTCGTTGTTCAGGTCAGCCAGGATGTCGCAGATCCAGCCGGCCAGCTCTTTGCACTCGGCTTGCTTGAAGCCGCGAGTGGTCACAGCCGGAGTACCGAAGCGCAGGCCGGAAGTAACGAACGGCGAGCGTGGATCGTTTGGCACGGAGTTCTTGTTCACGGTGATGAAGGCTTTGCCCAGAGCGGCGTCAGCATCTTTACCGGAGATGTCCTGCTTGATCAGCGACAGCAGGAACAGGTGGTTCTTGGTACCGCCCGAAACTACGTCGAAACCGCGTTCGATGAACACTTCGGCCATGGCTTGGGCGTTCAGCACCACTTGTTCCTGGTAGGCCTTGAACTCAGGCTGCAGCGCTTCCTTGAAGCAGATCGCCTTGGCAGCGATCACGTGCTCCAGCGGGCCACCCTGGGCGCCCGGGAATACCGCGGAATTCAGCTTCTTCTCGATGTCGGCGTTGGCGCGCGCCAGGATCAGGCCGCCACGTGGGCCGCGCAGGGTTTTGTGCGTGGTGGTGGTCACGACGTCAGCGAAAGGCACCGGGTTCGGGTAGACACCCGCGGCGACCAGACCGGCCACGTGAGCCATGTCGACGAACAGGTAAGCGCCGACTTTGTCAGCGATGGCGCGGAAGCGTGGGAAATCGAGAATCTGCGAGTAGGCAGAGAAACCCGCCACGATCATTTTTGGCTTGTGCTCAACCGCCAGACGCTCGACTTCGTCGTAGTCGATCAGGCCGTTGGCGTCGATGCCGTACTGCACAGCGTTGTACAGCTTGCCGGAGGAGGACACGCTGGCGCCGTGGGTCAAGTGACCGCCGTGGGCCAGGCTCATGCCCAGAATGGTGTCGCCACCTTGCAGCAGAGCCAGGTAAACAGCCGCGTTGGCTTGCGAACCAGCGTGCGGCTGCACGTTGGCGTAATCGGCGCCGAACAGCTCTTTGGCGCGGTCGATGGCCAGTTGCTCAACGATGTCGACGTACTCGCAACCACCGTAGTAACGCTTGCCTGGGTAGCCTTCAGCGTACTTGTTGGTCAGCACCGAGCCTTGAGCTTCCATCACCGCTGGGCTGGTGTAGTTTTCCGAAGCGATCAGCTCGATGTGTTCTTCCTGGCGCTGAGCTTCTTGCTCCATGGCGGCAAAAAGGTCGGCGTCGTACTTGGCAATAGTCAAATCACGGCTGAACATGGCGGTCCTCAAGGATCGGGGGGCAGAAAAGGGAGGCATTCTAACCCAACGGCTTTTAGATGGCATATGAAACGGCATCATGTCGCAGACAAGTGGCGTTCATGACAGATGTGCGGTGCTTTGCAGGCCCTCAGCGTCGCAGCCTGCGGTGGCGTCGATGTCCTGATCCGTGGGAGAGCTGCCGCAGGCTGCGATGTGCTCAGTTGTAATCAATGACGCTCAATTACGTTTAATGTAAACACAGCAACGGGTTTTGTTCGTTCAGTTTTGAAGTAGATTTTCTTTTCGCGTTCTCCGGAGGACACTATTACGCCCGCACCCGTTTTTATATCCAGCGTAATAGGTTGCCCGGGTTTGACGAGTATTGGAAGTTTGATGGAGTCGCCTTGCAATAACTCAGGGGAAAAGCCACTGAAATCAAATTCTGTGTTTGTCGCTTCATTAGCCGGGCTGACAGCGATTTCACCGTGACTGTTTAAATGAACCAGTTGTCCTTCGTGGGTCGTGTCGCGTACATGCATGCTATAGCTATCGTTTTCCCAGCGGAAGTCAAAGGTTGTCGGTGACTTGTTCGCATTGACAACCAGCCGTTTATAGCCCCCGCGACCTTCTTTGAACACCCATTCGATGCAGACGGGTTTTCCGTTATAGCTCAACGAGCCGATAAACGATTTTTTTGGGCGATCCGTGCTCATGTTTTATTCCCTGCTTTAGTTCGGTTGGTTTATGACGTGTTGTCACCAATCAAAACTTAACATGAGTGATAATTTTGCGAGGGGCTTCGTGTGTTTCGATATATGGTTTTTGCTGTGGCGGTTAGTTGTTAAGGGGTTTGCCGGTTGTAACTGTATGTTGGTTTTAATTAAAGGATCGAGTCAGTCAAACATGAACAACGCGTCATTGCTGAACTGCGCCTCAAACCTGCTCGCCGGCATCGGTCGCCCGAACAGATACCCCTGAACCTCATCGCAACCATGTTCACGCAGGAAATCCAGCTGCTCATGGGTTTCCACACCCTCTGCAATCACCGCCAGATTCAGGCTGTGCGCCATCGCGATGATCGCCCGGGCAATCTGCGCGTCCTGCTCGCCGGATGGCAAACCGTCGACAAACGTGCGGTCGATCTTCAGCACATCGATCGGGAACTGCTTGAGGTAGTTCAGCGATGAATAACCGGTGCCGAAGTCATCGACCGCAATGCTCAGGCCGAGGTTTTTCAATCCGGCGAGAATCTGCATCGCCTCGCTGACTTCGCGCATCAGAATACTTTCAGTCAGCTCCAGTTCCAGGCACGCCGGCGGCAGGCCGGTTTCGCGCAGGATCGTGGCGATCCGCGTGCCGAGTTGGCCATCGGAGAACTGCCGCGCGGAAATGTTTACCGACACTTTTGGTACGCGCACACGGTTCTGGTGCCAGGTCTTCAGTTGGCGGCAGGCTTCGCTGATCACCCAATCGCCAACGTCGACCACCAGACCGAGCTCTTCCAGCACCGGAATGAAATCCCCCGGCGGCACCAGTCCTCGACGCGGGTGACGCCAGCGCAGCAGGGCTTCAGCGCCGGTCAGGCGTTTGCCGTCGCCGCTGAATTGCGGCTGGTAATACAGGACGAATTCGTCTTGTTCCAAGGCGTGGCGCAAATCGCTTTCCAGCTCCAGACGCTCCAGCGCACTGGCGTTCATGTCCGCCTGATAGAACTGGAAGTTGTTCTTGCCGCGCTCCTTGGCGTGGTACATCGCGGTGTCGGCGTTCTTCATCAACTGGCTGAGTTCGTTGCCATCCTGCGGACTCAGGGCGATGCCGATACTCGCAGTGACAAAAAACTCGCGGCCTTCCAGCACAAACGGTCGCACCAGGCTGGCGAGAATCTGCTCGGCGACATGAATCGCCCGGTTCAGCGCCAGTTCACGGCTGGAGCGATGTTGCAGGAGCAGAGTGAATTCATCGCCGCCCATGCGCGCGACGGTGTCGTCGTTGTCGACGCAGGCCAGCAGGCGCGTGGCCATGTCTTTCAACATGCGGTCACCGGCGGCGTGGCCGAGGGAGTCGTTGATCGGTTTGAAACGGTCGAGGTCGAGGAACATCAGCACCACCCACGACTTCTGCCGCTCAGCCGATTGCAGCGCCGTGTGCAGGCGATCCTGGAACAGCGTGCGGTTCGGCAAGTGGGTCAGGGCGTCGTAATAAGCGAGGCGGTGGATGCGTTGTTCGCTGGCCTTACGCTCGCTGATGTCGCTGAAGAAACACACGTAACTGGCCAGATCGCCTTCGTCGTCGAGCACCGCGGTGATGCCGACCCACGCCGGATAATGCTCGCCATTGCGGCGCTTCATCCAGACTTCGCCTTCCCAGGTGCTGTGCTGATGCAATTGCTTGAGCACGTAACGCAGATGCGCGTCCTGCTGTTCGTCGACCGTGAGCATGTTCGGCAACTGGTCGAGCACTTCGCTCACCGCGTAACCGCTGACGCGACTGAATGCTTCGTTGGCCTGAACGATGTAACCGGCCGGGTCGGTAATCAGAATCGCCGAGGTCGAGTGTTCGAATACGGTGGCAGCCATGCGCAGGTCTTTTTCGGCGCGGCGCTGCTGACTGATGTCGCGACCGACCCCGAGCACGCCTTCAAAACCGCCATGCTCATCCCACACCAAGACCAGACGCAGTTCGATTGGAATCTTGCGGCCATCGGCGCGCAGACAGTCGAACAGGAACAATTGCGTCTGCACCTGACTGCGCAACAGCGCCAGTTGCTCGGGTTTATTCAGCGACTTGCTGACCCGATCCATCAGCGTGTAGATGCCGCTCAATTGCTGCGGGTTGGCAATGATCGATTGCCAGCCATTCTGGAAAATCCACTCGGCATCAAAGCCCAGCACAGCCTGCACCGACGGGCTGACGTAGTTCAGCGAGAGCTTGCTGTCGGTGGAGAAAATCACGTCGCTGATGCTTTCGGCGAGCATGCGATAACGCTGCTCACTGTCGCGCAGGGACTCGCTGGCCTCAATCTGCTCGGTGATGTCCTTGGCCACGCCGATGATCCGCGTGACCTGATCGTGTTTGTCGCGCGCCAGTGCCTGTTCGCGAATATCAAAGCGCCGCCAGTTACCGTCGCGATGGCGGAAGCGCAGTTGGCATTGCAGCAATTGGCTGTAACCGGCATGGCGCTGGGATTGGCGCGAGCGGTGGTAGTAATCGGCGTCTTCCGGGTGCAGGAGTATTTCCCAGAAATACTCGCCCATCTGGTGCAGTTCGGTGCGGTTGTAGCCGAGGGTCTGCCCGAGGTGATGGTTACTGAAAATCATCCGCTGGCTGATCACGTCCTGCACATACAGATGATCCGGCACGGTGCGCACCACGTCCGACCAGAACCCTTCGCGCTCCAGCAACGACAGCTCGACCAGTTTGCGGCTGGTGATGTCGTTGATGCTGAGGATCACCGCCGTGTAATCGTGCTGCTCGGTCGGCAGGCGCAAAACCATCCACAGGTGTTGATCGCGGCCATTGACGTCCGCCAGTTTGATTTCCAGTTCCAGCTGCTTTTGCTGTTGCAGCACGGCGTCGAGGATTTGATTGCCGATCGCGCACTGACGGTGCGGATGACCGTCGATCAACAGTTGCCACGCTTGTTCGCAGGAATTGACATTGAGCAGTTGCAATGCGACCTGATTGACTTCGGTGACGCGCAACTCTTGCAGCAATTGCTGACGTTGAGCGGGTTGGTCGAGCCAGGCTTTGAGTTGATCGCTGGTCTGGATCTGCGCTTTCTCGAAAACCTGTTTCAGGCCAGAGAGATCGAGCACACACAACGCAACGCCGGTGCCTTCGAAAATATCCTGATAGCGCCGGCGACCTTCATGCAACTGGCGCTGACGGCGGCGCATGTTCAACAGCGCGATCACCGGCAGCAGCGAGAAAGCCAGACCGAGCAGGCATTTGCCGATAAACGCCGGGAGCAATTCTTCGAGCACGCGCTGACGGTCGAACAGACCGCGCAACTGCCAGTCGCTGCTGCTCAGCGGCACAGTCAGCACCGTGTCGGCCAGATCGTCAGGGGAAAGCACGCTGGGCTTGGCCGAGGGCAACGCTTTATCGCGACTGACGATCTGATGGTTGATGCGGTTTTCCACCAGCCACAATGGGCGCAGGCCGGTTTCGCCCTGTTTGGTCAGCGAATCGAAAAACGTCGGCGTCAGGCGCAAGGCCCAATAACCGCGCGAACTGCCGCTGGCCTGATGCAGCAACAGATGCACCACCGAGCCGTCATCGGCGTTACTGAAGTAATGCGCCTGAGCACGACTGCGCCGTACCAGTTCGGTGAGGTAATCGGCGTCGTGACTGTCGGCGGCGCTGTCGCTGAGGATTCGCCCGGAAGGACTGAGCAACGCCATGCTGCGCAGATCCGGCAGCGATTGCTGAAGTTTGCGCAGCAGCGCCTGCTGTTCGTCGGCGGTTTGCGGTTGCTCGACGATCGGTAGCAGGTTGAGAGCGATTTGCGCGTTCAGCGCCATGTTCAGGCTGACTTGTGAAGCGAGGTCGGCGGTGTAATCGATGGTGTACTGGCGCTGGTTTTTCTGGGTCTCGCGCAGTTGATCGAGCAGTTGCCAGAACAGCAACGCCAGCAGCAACAGCACCAAAGTCGCCAGCGCACCCTTTAATGTCCCGCGCAGGGGTGAGCCGGGCGCCGGAGGGGTGCTGCTCACAGAGGCTGGCGGAGTGACATTGGACAAGCTGTAATCCTGCGGTCTGGCTGGACTGGCGCGACGTGCACTATAAGCCGGACGCCCAAAGGGCGGCTAGCATGCCTTGAGTTGTGGCGAAGTGCCAGCCCCGCTCGGCTGGACTGCCTTCCGTCATTCAGGTAGCTTTGCCGGTTACGCGGGAGCGTTCCAGCTCCTAGACTCAGACTTTTTCAGCGCGCACGCATTGATAACCATCAAGTGAACGACGCGCATGGTCTGGCCGGGCATCGCCCGCGCTGCAATCATTCATCTGTCACTGACCCAAGGTTCTCCATGGCTCAATACGTCTTCACCATGCATCGGCTGGGCAAAGTTGTTCCGCCGAAGCGGGAAATCCTCAAAAACATTTCGCTGTCCTTCTTCCCCGGCGCCAAGATCGGCGTGCTCGGCCTCAACGGTTCGGGTAAGTCCACGCTGCTGAAAATCATGGCTGGCGTCGACACCGAGTTCGAAGGCGAAGCGCGCCCGATGCCGGAACTGAACATCGGTTATCTGCCGCAAGAGCCGCAACTTGACCCCACCAAGACCGTGCGTGAAGTGGTCGAGGAAGCGGTCAGCGTGATCAAGAACGCCCAGGCCCGCCTGGACGAGGTCTACGCGGCTTACGCTGAAGAAGATGCCGACTTCGACAAACTGGCAGCTGAACAGGCCAAGCTCGAAGCGATCCTGCAAGCCAGCGACGGTCACAATCTTGATCGCCAACTGGAAGTCGCTGCCGACGCACTGCGTCTGCCGGCGTGGGACGCCAAGGTCGAATTCCTCTCCGGTGGTGAAAAGCGTCGTGTGGCCCTGTGCCGCCTGCTGCTGTCCGCCCCTGACATGCTGCTCCTCGACGAACCAACCAACCACTTGGACGCCGATTCCGTTGCGTGGCTGGAGCATTTCCTCCACGACTTCCCGGGCACCGTGGTAGCGATCACGCACGACCGTTACTTCCTCGACAACGTCGCCGGCTGGATTCTCGAACTCGACCGCGGCGCGGGCATTCCGTACGAAGGCAACTACTCGGGTTGGCTTGAAGCCAAATCCGATCGTCTGGCCGCTGAATCCAAGCAGCAGTCGGCGCACGAAAAAGCCATGAAGGAAGAACTGGAGTGGGTGCGCAAAGGCGCGAAAGCCCGCCAGTCGAAATCCAAGGCACGTCTGCAACGCTTCGAAGAAATGCAATCGCAGGAATTCCAGAAGCGTAGCGAGACCAACGAGATCTACATCCCGGCCGGCCCGCGTCTGGGTGACAAGGTCATCGAATTCAAGAACGTCACCAAGGGCTACGGCGATCGCGTGTTGATCGACAACCTGTCGTTCTCGATGCCGAAGGGCGCCATCGTCGGCGTGATCGGCGGTAACGGTGCCGGTAAATCGACCCTGTTCCGCATGCTGATGGGCAAGGAACAACCGGATTCGGGCAGCATCGAAGTCGGCGAAACCGTGCAACTGGCTTGCGTCGATCAGAGCCGCGATGACCTCGATGGCAGCAAGACTGTGTTCCAGCAGATTTCCGACGGTTCCGACCAGATCCGCATCGGCAACTACGAGATCCCGTCGCGCACTTACGTCGGTCGCTTCAACTTCAAGGGCGGCGATCAGCAGAAGTTCGTCAAGGATCTGTCCGGTGGTGAGCGCGGTCGTCTGCACCTTGCGCTGACCCTGAAGGAGGGCGGTAACGTCCTGCTGCTCGACGAACCGTCCAACGACCTCGACGTTGAAACCCTGCGTTCCCTGGAAGAAGCCCTGCTGGACTTCCCGGGCGCTGCAATTGTGATCTCTCACGATCGGTGGTTCCTTGACCGCGTGGCGACACACATCCTCGCGTACGAAGACGACTCGCAAGCGATCTTCTTCGAAGGCAACTACACCGAGTACGAAGCGGATCGCAAGAAACGCCTCGGCGAAGCAGCTGCCCAGCCACACCGGGTACGTCACAAGAAACTGGCCTGATTCGGGTTGGTTGCATAAAAAGCGGAGCCTTCGGGCTCCGTTTTTTTTTGCCGGAGTTTTTTCAGATGAACCGAGTCGCGGCATTCGCGAGCAAGCTCGCTCCCACAGGGGTAACGCATTTTAAATGTGGGAGCGAGCTTGCTCGCGAAGGCTGCCTTCCTGTTGGTGCAAAGCTTGTTTTGTGAATCACCATTCAGGTGCGATATCTGTCTAAAAAGGCTTCAGATTTATATCCTGTGCACCATTTAATTTCATATCCGCGACATTTCGCTCTATTCCTGTGCGCAATTCGTTTGTTACAGTCCGGCCCAATCTCTTCCAACGATAATAAATTTGCCGAGACTTTCCCCATGATCGAATCCGTCGAATCCTTCCTCGCCCGTCTGAAAAAACGCGACCCGGATCAGCCCGAATTTCACCAGGCCGTCGAAGAAGTACTGCGCAGCCTGTGGCCGTTTCTCGAGGCCAATCCGCATTACCTGACTTCGGGAATTCTGGAGCGCATCTGCGAGCCAGAGCGTGCCGTGGTGTTCCGCGTGTCGTGGGTCGACGATCAGGGCAAGGTTCAGGTCAATCGCGGTTTCCGCATCCAGATGAACAGCGCCATCGGCCCGTACAAGGGCGGCTTGCGTTTCCATCCGTCGGTGAACATGGGCGTGCTGAAATTCCTCGCCTTCGAACAGACCTTCAAAAACTCTCTGACCTCGTTGCCCATGGGCGGCGGCAAGGGCGGCGCGGACTTCGATCCGAAGGGCAAGAGCGACGCCGAAGTCATGCGTTTCTGCCAGGCGTTCATGAGCGAGTTGTATCGTCACATCGGCGCCGACGTTGATGTGCCGGCCGGTGACATCGGCGTTGGTGCGCGCGAGATCGGTTTCCTCTTCGGCCAGTACAAACGCCTGAGCAACCAGTTCACCAGCGTGCTGACCGGCAAAGGCATGACCTACGGCGGCAGCCTGATTCGTCCGGAAGCCACCGGTTTCGGTTGTGTGTACTTCGCGGAAGAAATGCTCAAACGTCGCGAGCAAACCGTGGAAGGCAAACGCGTGGCGATCTCCGGTTCCGGCAACGTCGCGCAATACGCCGCGCGCAAAGTGATGGATCTGGGCGGCAAGGTGATTTCGCTGTCCGACTCCGAAGGCACGCTGTATTGCGAGGCGGGCCTGAGCGAAGAACAGTGGTCGGCGCTGCTGCAGCTGAAAAACGTCAAACGCGGGCGCATCAGTGAATTGGCCTTAGCGTTCGGTCTGGAATTCCGCGCCGGTCAATTGCCGTGGTCGCTGCCGTGCGACATCGCGCTGCCGTGCGCCACGCAGAACGAACTCGACGCCGAAGCCGCGCGCACGCTGCTACGCAATGGCTGCGTGTGCGTCGCTGAGGGCGCGAACATGCCAACCACGCTGGAGGCTGTGGATATCTTTATCGAGGCCGGCATTCTCTTCGCGCCGGGCAAGGCTTCCAATGCCGGCGGAGTCGCGGTGAGTGGTCTGGAGATGTCGCAGAACGCCATGCGTCTGCTGTGGACGGCGGGTGAGGTGGACAGCAAGCTGCACGCGATCATGCAGTCGATCCACCACGCTTGCGTGCATTACGGCGAAGAAAATGGGCGGATCAATTACGTCAAAGGCGCGAACATCGCCGGTTTCGTCAAAGTCGCCGACGCGATGCTGGCGCAGGGTGTGGTTTAAGCCGGTTCGATGCGGATCACTTCAATCACTTGATCGCCGGCGGGGCGCTGCCACAGCACCTCGTCGTTGAGCCGGGCACCGAGCAGCGCCCGGCCCAGCGGTGAGCCCCAGTTGATCAGGCCTTTGGCGGCATCGGCCTGATCTTCACCGACCAGTTGCACGCGGCGTTCTGTGTCGTGCTCATCCGCGTAGGTGACCCAACTGCCGATCTGCACTTTGTCTCTGGACGTTGCGGCGACGGCGACTTGGGCGCTGCTCAAGCGCTGATTGAAATAACGCAAATCCCTTTGCAGGTCGGCCAGCCGTTGTTTGTCGGCCTGCTCACCTTTGGCCGATTGCTCGGCGTGCTGGGTTTGCAGTTCGGCGACTCTCGCCTGCAACTGCGCCAAGCCTTGTGACGTGACGTAATTGGGCTGCTCGCTGACCTGCCGTTCAACCGGTTGATCGGCTTGTGCGGCGGCGTTGTCTTCGTTGACGAAAGCACGGCTCATGGATTCCTCCTCGTATGAGGTTTGGGCCATGCTCGCAGGCATTTGGTTTCACTGGATGTCTGGGAGCGACCTAGGGCGAGCGGTAAGCCCGCGCGGCGTCCTGATCTTTTTGCTGCTGCCAGGCGCGCTCGCGTTCGTCCCAATGCTCATTGCGGTAATCGTCGCGATCCTTGTTTTCGAGCATCGCCTGACATTGGCGGAAGCCGTCCGTCCAGCCCTCGGCGTATTGCTTGTCTTTGAGATAGCGCGGGACGTTTTTGCGGAATTCGCCGCTGATCGAACCGGCAGCCTGGCGACCACTGACGCAACCGTCATCGAAACCGTCGGCAAAGGCCGGTGGGTAGCCTTTGGCGATCAAATCATCGTGGGTGGTCTGGCAACCGCTCACGAACAGCAAAACCCCCAGCAAACCCGCACACCGCCACATCGCACTCTCCCGGGCCGGTTGTCCGGCTTATAAGGAGAGTCTAGAAGCAGATTCATTAGTGGGGTGTGAAAGAAAGATCAAAAGATCGCAGCCTGCGGCAGCTCCTACAGGTGAAGCACATTCCAAATGTAGGAGCTGCCGAAGGCTGCGATCTTTTAGTAGTGATACCACTTCACTTCGAGCATGACTTCCGTTTCCGGCGTGGCGATGTGGCTGAACTCGCGCTGCGCACTCAAGCGCAAACCAAGATTGCGCGACAGTTCCCACTGCTGATTCAGACTCAAACTGCGCCGCACTTCGCCATTGGTGAAGTAATCACCCTTGGCCTCCAGGCTCATATTTCCCAGAGGATTGCGCCACAGCACGCCGGTATTGAAACCACCGGCCGGCGAAACAAATTCAGCAAAGTCATTGTTGTGCTCAACCCGCACGGTGCCCAGCGCAAACCCCAGCACATCATCACCCAGCGCCCACGTGCCGCCACCGCCACCATTCACATGACTGACCAGCGTCTCGTCATCATGCTTGCCCGGCACGCGCTCAAGACCACCGGTGACTTGCCACGACAACGGCTGCAACAACTCATTACGCGGCGTCAGCGAGCGAATCGTCGCCAGATCCAGTTGCTGGAACTGCCAGTGATTGCCCTCGTACTGACGCAGCTTCATTTGCAGGATTTCAATCTGCGCGCCGAGCGGGAAGCTTTCGGCGTTGTCGTTGAGATCGTGATAGGCCATGCGCAAACCGTACTCGCCGAACGCACGATCGCCGCGCGTGCCGAGGCCGGCCTGCCAGGTGCGCGATTCGTGGCCGTCTTCCGGCAAGCCCGGTTGCGGAATCTGCAGATCGGGTGCCGGGTTTTTATTGATCGCTCGCAGCAGTTCGAAACTGCGTTGCGCCCGTTGCGGATCACGTTCCTGACCGTTGGCGCGGTAGCGTTCGAGGCGATACGCCGCATCGATGATCAATGCCTGACGATCGCGGGGCAGGGCTTTGAAGGTCGGCTCTTGCAGCACTTGTTGATCGGCGCTGACTTTCAGCACCCAATCCTGTTCTTCACCCGTCAACGGCTCAGCGCGGCTCAGCAACTCGCGCTCACGCGACGGACGATATTCAATACTTTCCACCAGCCCGGCTTCTTTCACCGCTTTCACGGTGTCGGTCGGAATTGCCGTCAGCGGGAATTGCTCGGTCAGGCGCAGACTTGGGCGGGCCACTTGCAGCAGCTCCAGCAAGCGGTACGAGCAGTTTTCATCGAAGAAGAAATAGTCGAACTGGATCTGCTTCAACTCCCACACATGTTCGACCATGCGTGCGGTTTCTTCTTGCGTCAGATTGAGTCGGTATTCCCACAGATCACGATTTTCCAGGCTGCGGTATTCGGAGAGTTTTTCCTGATACGGCACCAGCGCGAACAGGCCCGGATAGCCGCCCATCAAACCTTTCCAGGCGTAGAGGATGCTGTTGTCAGAGCCCTCGATGTAGGCGCCGAAGTTGATCGCGTAGCTGAGCAGCGAGGTCTTGTCGGCCTGCACGTCAGCTTGGTCGATGCGCAGCAGGGTGTGGCCGAACATCGATGACGGACTGTTCAAATACGCCGCCGGGAAGATCATCACCGCGCTGTGCGGCGAGACGTCCTTCATCCATTTTTTGTACTCGGCGCAATCAGCTGCCGGCAGATCTTTCAGATTGAGTTGCGCTTTCAGCCAGCGCGTGCGCGCCGGGTAAACGCACTGCGCGTGCTTTTCACCGAGACTGGCCGGGGCGTACAACGCTTGCACGGTCGCCGCCAATTCGTGATCGGGATGTTCATTGCCATCAGGCGCGAGAAAGAATTTCTTGTCGCTGACATAGCTGCGCCAGCCGCCGAGTTTGGCGGTTTCGTAATGACCGAGGGAAATCCAGAAGCGGTCGTTGGCCAGTTGCTGCAAACGTTGAGGGTCGACATGGGGCGCGGCGGACAGCGGGGCGCAGACACAGAGCGCCAGCCAGGCAAGGCGTTTGAGCATAAGTGGCAACTTAAGTCGAAAGAAAATAAAACCCGAATCGGGGGTTAACACTCCACCCTTGTGGCGAGGGGATTTATCCCCGTTGGGCAGCGAAGCGGCCCCAAAACCTATATCCCCAATGCACCAGTTATACCGCATGCACAGGTTCACGACTGCTGCGCAGCCGATCGGGGATAAATCCCCTCACCACAGGTTCAGCGTCACGGTGGAATCACTGCATAAAAAATAAAACCCGCTCCCCGAAGGAAGCGGGCAGGGGTCGAGCTTAAGCCTGCGTTGCGTACTTGGCCAGACGAGGATCCGATTTCAGTACGGCCAGGGTGTTGGTATGCACGTCTTCAGCGGTCACGTCAGCTTTGCTGAAGATCTGCTGGAAGTGCTCGTGAGTCACAGCAGCGAAGTGCGCACGATCTTCCGGCGCCACGCCCAGTACCACGGCATAAGTCGTCAGCGCTTCGCCGTTGCCTTTGGCCATGTCTTCGGACAGCTCGTTCATCATGCCATTCATGGCAAACCAGGATTTGCCGCCGTAGGTCAGCGACGCATTGGTCGAGCAACCGTTGGTGCCGGAAGTCATACCAAACGTAGCGTTACCGGAAGTGCCGTTAGTGGTGGAAGCGAGGAAGTGAGCAGGGGTGCCACGCTGACCTTCAAACAGCATGTTGCCCCAACCGCAATCCGGGCCGCCTGGAGCTTGCGCCATTGCGTTGATGGATACAGCGGTGAAGAGAGTACCGAGAAGAATCCGTTTCATAGCTTTGTTCTCTTTGTGTGCATACCAATGGACAGGGTTCTGGCCCCAAGCGCTGTACAAGACAGACCCAAACGAAGCCAGTGGGCCGGTATTAGTTCCAGCCGCGCAGTTTGGAGTTTAGGCACGTTCCTGCGGTTCCGTGATTTTTTACAAAAGATTCGGTAATAACCCCGGTTTCAGGGGAGCCGGTGCGCAGAGATCCGGTTGTCTATGCTTTGTCACATGGCGCGCCTTGCCAGTGGGGCACGGGCAGCGCCAGAATGCGGCTATCTGCCCCGCCTGATTGTTAAGGAAGCCCGATGCCTGATCCTGTTGCTGCCAGCTTGCGTCTTGCGCCCGAAGCGCTGACCCGTCCGTTTTCCGCTGAACAGTTCAGCTTGTCTACCACCTATGATCTGGTGGCCGTTCGCGGTGTGCTCGGCCAGGAACGCGCGGTCGAAGCCTTGCAGTTCGGTGTGGCCATGCCACGCCCCGGTTACAACGTGTTTGTCATGGGCGAGCCCGGCACCGGCCGTTTCTCGTTCGTCAAACGCTACCTTAAGGCCGAAGGCAAACGCCTGCAGACCCCGGCGGACTGGGTCTACGTGAACAATTTCGATGAGCCGCGCGAACCCCGCGCACTGGAGTTGCCATCCGGCACCGCCGCTTCGTTCATCGGTGACATCAACGGTTTGATCGACAACCTGCTGGCGACGTTTCCAGCAGTCTTCGAGCACCCGTCCTACCAGCAAAAGAAAAGCGCCATCGACCGCGCCTTCAACCAGCGCTACGACAAAGCTCTCGACATCATCGAGCGGCTGGCCCTGGAAAAAGACGTCGCCCTCTATCGCGACAGCAGCAACATCGCCTTCACGCCGATGCTCGACGGCAAGGCGCTGGACGAAGCCGAATTCGCCCAATTGCCGGAAGCTGATCGCGAGCGTTTTCACGATGATATTTCCGGGCTTGAAGAACGCCTGAACGAAGAACTCGCCAGCCTGCCGCAATGGAAGCGCGAGTCGAACAATCAGCTGCGTTCGCTCAACGAAGAAACCATCACGTTGGCGCTGCAGCCGTTGCTGTCGCCGCTGTCGGAGAAGTACGCCGAGAACGCTGCGGTCTGCGGTTACCTGCAAGCGATGCAGGTGTACCTGCTGAAAACCGTGGTCGAACAACTGGTCGACGACAGCAAGACCGACGCCGTGGCGCGCAAGCTGCTCGAAGAGCAATACGCGCCAAGTCTGGTGGTCGGTCACCCAGTGAGCGGTGGTGCGCCGGTGGTATTCGAACCGCACCCGACTTATGAAAACCTCTTCGGGCGTATCGAATACACCACGGATCAGGGCGCGCTCTATACCACCTATCGTCAGTTGCGCCCGGGTGCGTTGCACCGTGCCAATGGCGGTTTCCTGATTCTTGAAGCGGAAAAAATGCTCAGCGAGCCGTTCGTGTGGGATGCGCTGAAACGCGCCCTGCAATCGCGCAAGCTGAAAATGGAATCGCCGCTGGGCGAGATGGGCCGTTTCGCCACGGTCACGCTCAACCCGCAGCACATTCCGTTGCAGGTCAAAGTCATCATCATCGGTGCGCGGTCGCTGTACTACACGCTGCAAGACCTCGATCCGGACTTCCAGGAGATGTTCCGCGTGCTGGTCGACTTCGACGAAGACATCCCGATGGTCGACGAGAGTCTCGAGCAGTTCGCCCAATTGCTGAAAACCCGTACCTCGGAAGAAGGCATGGCACCGCTGACCGCCGATGCGGTGGCGCGTCTGGCCACTTACAGTGCACGACTGGCCGAGCATCAGGGGCGTTTGTCGGCGCGTATCGGCGATCTGTTCCAGTTGGTCAGCGAAGCGGACTTCATCCGCCATCTGGCTGGCGATGAAATGACCGATGCCGGCCACATCGAGCGTGCGCTGAAAGCCAAAGCCACGCGCACTGGTCGCGTGTCGGCGCGGATTCTCGACGACATGCTCGCCGGGATCATTCTGATCGACACCGATGGTGCGGCAGTCGGCAAGTGCAACGGGCTGACCGTGCTCGAAGTCGGCGACTCGGCGTTCGGTGTGCCGGCGCGGATTTCCGCCACGGTGTACCCGGGCGGCAGTGGCATCGTCGACATCGAGCGTGAGGTTAACCTTGGCCAGCCGATCCACTCCAAAGGCGTGATGATCCTCACCGGGTATCTGGGCAGCCGTTACGCGCAGGAATTCCCGCTGGCGATTTCCGCGAGCATCGCGCTGGAGCAATCCTACGGTTACGTCGATGGCGACAGTGCATCGCTGGGCGAGGCGTGCACGCTGATTTCGGCGCTGTCGAAAACCCCGCTCAAGCAGTGCTTCGCGATCACCGGCTCGATCAACCAGTTCGGTGAAGTGCAGGCGGTCGGTGGGGTCAACGAGAAGATCGAAGGCTTCTTCCGTCTCTGCGAAGCACGCGGGCTGACGGGCGAGCAGGGCGCGATCATTCCGCAGGCCAACGTGGCAACGTTGATGCTCGATGAGAAGGTATTGGCGGCGGTGCGTGCCGGGCAGTTCCACGTTTACGCGGTGCGTCAGGCTGATGAGGCGTTGAGCCTGCTGGTCGGCGAACCAGCCGGTGAGCCGAACGCCGACGGCGAATTTCCGGAAGGCAGCATCAATGCACGGGTGGTCGAGCGCTTGCGCGACATCGCTGAAATGATCAGCGAAGAAGACCTCAAGGAAGCGGAAAAGGAACTGGCCCAAGAGGCGTTAGCCGAAGCAAAACCGGCTTAACAGGCTTGCAATGAACCCTGTGGGAGCGAGCTTGCTCGCGAAAGCGGTGTATCAGCCAACGAATCAGTTGCCTGACACTCCGCATTCGCGAGCAAGCTCGCTCCCACAGTTGTTTTTCCAGATTGATTTTCGTGGGGATCTTCTGGAAATTCGCCACTACTCTGACGTCAAACTTCACACAATGACCATTCGGCGCCTGCTGGTTCTATCTGGCTTGCGCAGCGGACTTTTCTTCTATTCTCAGCTCAAGGATATCGACAGTATCACTGGATCGAGCCAGTCCTCCCGTGGGGGCTGAATACCGGCTTCACCGAGGGTCGCCGCCATGTCGCGCAACCTCTGCCTCACCCGTCAATGCCTGGGTCTCGTGACCCGCATCGAATGCGCCATCAAGCCGTTGGCCGGCGATAACGGCATGTGGACGCTACTCTTCGCCGCCGGTATGGCCGGCGAACAACCTTCCGCCATCAAAGCCCAGGGACCGTTTCACGGGCCGATCGCGGCCGAGTCGATTCTCGACACCATCGTTGAGAGCCTGACGCTGCACGGCTACGAACTGGCCGACGATCCGCAAATCTGGAGCCTGCACCTGCAAGCCCAGCTGCGCCAAATCAACGGAGGCCGCAGCCGCGCCCTGTAGGAGCTGCCGCAGGCTGCGATCTTTTGATCCTGTTCCTCAAGGCGCCGCGTCGGACGTCTGCGCCTTATCGAGTTTGACCTCAAAACCATATTGCACGGTGGCGAGGTCGGTGCGCTGATAGGTTTCCACGTGAGTCGGGCGACCATAAAAATAATGCACGCCAACTAACGCCGGGCCCTCTGCACTGGCGTCGTGGCTGACCGAGAGAATTTCCTTCAAATAATTACCGCTGTCGTCTTTGACGAAGTAGCGATATTCGTTGGCCGGAAACAATTTCAGATCCACCAGCAGCGTGTTGTTCTTGATCTCCAGACCTTTGGGCAACGATTTTTCGTCGTAGGCCTGCTTGGCCACGGTCGCCAGAAACAACGGCATCGAACCAACGGCAATCGCCGGGGTTTCCGGAAACAGATTCAAATCGTAAGTAATCGTCGCGCGCAACGGATCGACCTGGTACGCCTCGGGCGGCAGTTCGATCGGCTCATCGAGTTTGCCGTTGTGCTTCTCGGTAAAGAACGTCACCGGGCTTTCGCCGGGGTTGAAATCGTCACCGAGCAATTCATCGTTGAACGTGCGGCGGTGGGAGAACTCGATGCGTGCGGCGCTCGGTTCTTCGACGGATTGATGGATGCGCACACCGGCCTTCAATTGCTCTTCGGTCAGGCTCGCGCCCTTGAGCCAGCTCACCGTCTGATCGTCGTAAACCGTCACCGGCAGATCCAGCGGCTGAATGGCTTTTTCCGTGGTGTGCTGTTTGAAGGCGCGGATCGGCAAGTCCAGCGCTTTACGCGATACGGTCACCGAAGAGAAATCCAGCACACTGACTTCCAGGGTTTCGATCGGGCCGTTGAAGTAGACCTTGTTGTAGCGCTTTGGATGTTTTTCCTCGAACGCCTGTTGCTCGGCGGTGAGCTGCTTGTCCAGCGCATCGCTCCAGGCTTTCTGCTGTTGCAGGTTCGTCAGTTGTTTTTCGTAGAACGCCACTTGCTCCGGGCTTTCGTTGATCGAGCCGGCACGCACCAGGTATTGACCGCTGGCATCGCGGGCCTGAACGATCATCGGATTGAGCTGCGCCTCAGCCACTTCCGGGGCCAATGGCAGGGTGTTGCTGAATTCGACTTCGGCGGAATTCTTTTCAAGCTTCAGCAGTTTCACGCTGAGGTTGTCGTTGGTGCGGGTCTGGCCAACGTCTTTCTGCGTCAGGTCGAAGCTGTACAGGCGACGCGGCGCGATGACTTCGAGCTTGCCTTGCAGGCTGACCGGTTGCGGCAGGCTCTTCTTGTCGACGTTCAGACCGTCGATGAACGGGTAGGTCACGGTCAGGTCATCGGGGTTGGTGACGTTGGAGCTGGAAGGGCTGAGCTGAATGCCGGGATCGGTTTCCGACCATTCCGGCTGGTAGCCAATGACGCGTTTGTTACTCAGCGTGACCGACTGCCATTCCACGCCGTGAGGAAAGAGGAAGCCGCCGGGAATATTGAGGTTGAAAGGGAACACCGGTTGCAGGTCGGTGAGGTAGTCGGAGCTGGAATCCTTGTGCAACACAAACAGACCGTTGATAAAGGTGTCGACCAATGCCTGCGGGCTTGGGTAATGCTTGAGCACGCCGAGGGCGTCTTCGCCGTATTCGGTTTTCGCCGGGTTGCTGTCGAGTTTCTGTTTTGCGCGCTGGAGCAACAGCAATGAGCCGCCGAGTTCGCTGACGGCGTCCTTGAGTTTCGGATCGGTGATGGTGTCCAGTGACTGTTCGAACTTGGCGGTTTTCTCTCCAAGGCTTGTCGCGTGCTTCTCATCGCCGGGCGAGCAACCGCTCATCAGCAGCGCGAAGCAAATTCCGGCAGTTGTTATCGGCAATCGCACATCCATTTCCACGCATCCTGTCCAACGTCACTGGGCTTTCATAGGTTTGGACACTAGCAGAAATTCTTTGTCATACGTGCGCAAACGGCGGATTCAGGACGGTTTCTGGCGGTCATGGCGGGCTGGTATACTCGCCGCCATTTCCAGCCCCCAGTGTGAGATTCAATGGAACGCTTTATCGAAAACGCAATGTACGCCACGCGCTGGCTGCTGGCGCCGATCTACATCGGCTTGTCCCTCGGTCTGCTCGCGTTGGCACTGAAATTCTTCCAGGAAATCGTCCATATCCTGCCCAACGTGTTTGCGATGGCCGAGTCGGATCTGATTCTGGTACTGCTGTCGCTGATCGACATGGCGCTGGTCGGCGGCCTGTTGGTGATGGTGATGATTTCCGGGTACGAGAACTTCGTCTCGCAACTGGACATCGACGAGGGCAAGGAGAAGCTCAGCTGGCTGGGCACCATGGACTCGTCTTCGCTGAAGATGAAAGTCGCGGCGTCGATCGTGGCGATCTCTTCGATCCACTTGCTGCGCATCTTCATGGACGCCAAGAACGTCGATCCCGAGCACCTGATGTGGTACGTGATCATTCACATGACCTTCGTGATCTCGGCCTTCGCCATGGGTTACCTGGACAAGCTCACCAAGCACTGATCGTTTGTTGAACGCTGCAAAACACCGCCCGTCTGTTGCGAAACAGACGGGCGGTGTCGTTTGTGGCTTGTGCTTTCGGGCGCGCGGGCATATCCCTGTAGACGTCCTGATTCGCCACCGCGAGAGGTGCGCACATGAACCTGCAAGAGTTGAATGCGTTTGCCATTGCCAGGAAGGTCGATGAGCTGAATCTGATCTCGATGGAGGGCGGGATTTATCTGCTCGAAGCGCGCATGCACGGCGCGGCGTATCCTTTGAGTGATCCCAAGGGCAACATGCTGACGCTGCGTTCGGTGGAGCATGCGCGAGATTTGCTGCATGCCTTTCCGGTGCTGCCGTTCAACCTCGTACACACCTCGGTACATGATGAAATGTGTGGCCTGGGCGCCAGTGGCGAGGAAAGTCTGAAGGTACCGCTGGCCTGGCGTTCCGCCCTGTAGGCGCTGCGTCCCATCGCCGAAGCATCTGTGCTAGTCTGCTCGCCCTTTTGGTTCCGGGCGCGCCGGGACGCGCTGTGCACGCACGGCAAGTCTTGTGGCCGTCCGCACAGCGGAGCAGTGTCATGTCCGAAGTAAATCTGTCCACCGACGAAACCCGCGTCAGCTACGGCATCGGCCGTCAGTTGGGTGACCAGCTGCGCGACAACCCGCCACCGGGCGTTAGCCTGGACGCAATCCTGGCCGGTCTGACCGACGCTTTCGCCGGTAAGGAAAGCCGTGTTGGTCAGGAAGAAATGTCCGCCAGCTTCAAGGTTATCCGCGAAATCATGCAAGCCGAAGCGGCTGCCAAAGCTGAAGCTGCTGCTGGCGAAGGTCTGGCATTCCTGGCTGAAAACGCCAAGCGTGACGGCATCACCACTCTGGCTTCCGGCCTGCAATTCGAAGTGCTGACTCAGGGCGAAGGCGCCAAGCCAACCCGTGAAGACCAGGTGCGTACTCACTACCACGGCACGCTGATCGACGGCACTGTGTTCGACAGCTCCTACGAGCGCGGCCAGCCAGCAGAATTCCCGGTTGGCGGCGTGATCGCCGGCTGGACCGAAGCCCTGCAACTGATGAATGCCGGCAGCAAATGGCGTCTGTACGTGCCGAGCGAACTGGCTTACGGCGCGCAAGGCGTTGGTAGCATCCCGCCGCACAGCGTTCTGGTATTCGACGTCGAGCTGCTGGACGTTCTGTAATCCCGTGACCTTGTAGGAGCAAGGCTTGCCCGCGAAGGCGTCCGGTCAATCGACATAAATGTTGAATGAAAGACCGCTTTCGCGAGCAAGCTCTGCTCCTACAGGGTTTGTGGCGTGTTTCATATTTCGATCTTGTGATGCAGTTCATGGGTCGGGCGCAACGCCCGGGCATAGCAGAACAGGAACAGATTGCGCACCAGTTCCTTGAGCACCATCGGCTCGCTGGAACTCAGGCTGCTGACATCCAGATCCCCTTGATCCTGCAGCTCATGCAAGGCTTCCTCTTCAAGCACCGCACAGACCTCGCCGGTTTCCCGATGGAGGATCCTGAGGTAAGGATGTGGGCGATCCAGCCAGGCGTCGATCAAATAAGTCATGGTTCTCATCTCCATTGAAGGTGTTTGATGAGAATAATTCTTATTATCGAAATAGCAAGCGCCTATTGGCGGATTCTGATTTTTTCCGGGTAAAGATTGCGTAAGGTCAAAACGGCTGGCGTTTGGCTATTGCGTGGATTTATTGAGGTACGGCGGGGGGAGGGTGAAGCTCCATCCCACGGCTGGCGCGGGATGGATGACAGCGCAATCAGACTTTTCTGACGAACTCGGATTTGAGTTTCATCGGGCCGATGCCGTCGATCTTGCAGTCGATGTCGTGGTCGCCATCGCACAGGCGGATGTTCTTGACCTTGGTGCCGACCTTGACCACCAGCGAGGTGCCCTTGACCTTCAGATCCTTGATCACAGTGATGGTGTCGCCGTCCTGCAGGACGTTGCCGACCGAATCTTTCTTCACGGTGTCATCGGGGGCTGCTTCGGCTTCGCCGCTGGCAGACCACTCGTGGGCGCACTCCGGGCACACCAGTTGGGTACCGTCTTCGTAGGTGTATTCGGAATTGCATTTCGGGCAGGGTGGCAACGTGCTCACTAAGGCTCCTTGGTAGGGATCGCTAAAAGTCGCACATTGTATAGGGTTTTAGCTGTTCAGGCAGTCAAAAGCAAAAATCGCAGCCCCGACAACCCCTGTAGGAGCTGCCGAAGGCTGCGATCTTTTGATCTTGCTACAGCGATCTCAGTGCGTGCGGGCGACCGCAAACTCACTCAGTTCAACCAGTGCATCGCGATATTCGCTGGCCGGCAGCGCTTCGAGGCACTTGATCGCACGGGCCACGTAATCGCGGGCCAGTTGCGCGGTGTACTCCAGCGAACCGGAGGCTTCCACGGCAATGCGGATGCTTTCCAGGTCTTCGATCCCGCCTTTCTGAATCGCCTGACGCACCAGTGCAGCCTGTTCTGGCGTGCCTTCGCGCATGGTGTAGATCAGCGGCAGGGTCGGCTTGCCTTCGGCCAGATCGTCACCGACGTTCTTGCCCAGGGTCTCGGCGTCGCCCTTGTAGTCGAGCAGGTCGTCGACCAGTTGGAACGCCACACCGAGGTGATCGCCGAATGTGCGCAGGGCTTCGCTCTGCTCAGCTGTGGCACCGGCCAGCGCCGCAGCGCTGTGGGTCGAAGCCTCGAAAAGCATCGCGGTTTTGCCGCGGATGACTTCCATGTAGGTTTCTTCGGTGGTGCTGGCGTCACGAACCTTGGACAGCTGCAACACTTCGCCTTCAGCGATGATGCGCGTGGCCTGGGACAGGATCTTCATCACCGGCATCGAACCCAGTTCGACCATCATTTCGAACGAGCGCGAGTACAGGAAGTCGCCGACCAGCACGCTAGGAGCGTTGCCCCACATGGCGTTGGCGGTCGAGCGGCCACGGCGCATGCCGGACATGTCGACAACGTCGTCATGCAGCAGGGTCGCGGTGTGCAGGAATTCGATGGTGGCGGCGAGCAGACGCATGTCGTCGCCTTCGCGACCCAATGCCTTGCCACACAGCAACACTAATAAAGGACGCAGGCGTTTACCGCCGGCCGACGTGATGTAATCGCCGATTTTCGATACCAGCGGTACTCGGGAAGTCAGCTGCTTCTTGATGATGCCGTCGACGGCGTTAAAATCGTCCGCCACCGCGCGGTAGAAAGCTTGGGGTTGCATCAGAGACAGTTGCTCCAGAAGGGTTGCGCGGCATGCTAGGACCCCCACCCGGACCTGTCAAGGCGCGATGGACGGCCTCTTGCAACACTTCAACAGCTTGCGTACAATCGCGCACCCTGAACTTCCTGGGCAGCACCTGCCTTACGCAATTGCAATCAGGCCTTCCAGCCTTATGCAGCCATGCCAGCCAATACCTCTTCTTATAAAGAGCTGGGTGAGCAGGATTATCGGAGAAATACCATGTCGTACGCAGTAATTGTTACTGGTGGCAAGCAATACAAAGTCGCCCCAGGTGAATACCTGAAGATCGAAAAAC